>JAUMXS010000068.1 GCA_030528965.1 Eubacteriales bacterium | reverse complement strand
GTTTTACAACAGCTTGCTGAAGAGGTTTTCCCCTAAAGAGCTTTGATGCACAAATGATAAACGACCGGAGTCTGGTTATATGATCCGCAGGAGATAAGCTCCTGCGGATCTTTTATTCATTTATTCGCGCTTGTACCCCTGAAATACAATTTAATGCGGGTTTTTGCAGGATGAATAAAAATAAAAACGCCGCATGGCTTGACAAAAATACAAGATTATGTATTTTTTAAAGTATATGGGTATATGGGAATAAGTACCACAACAGTTTTACGGATTGTATGCTGTTGACAGGTATCAAGTGTTGTTTTTTTATGGAAAGAATAACTTCAAGGAAAAATTCGTTGATCGTGCATCTGCGCAGACTGCAGAACGATCGTTCCTATCGACGGCAGGAGGGCGAATATGTCTGCGATGGCCTGAAGCTTCTTCGTGAGGCCATTGTTTGCGGAGCCGAACTTGGAAGCGTCCTCTGGGGAGGAGACCAGTGTCTCGAACTTCCGGCAGACGTTCGTCAATTTTCGGCTCCTGTTGAGCTCCTGCATTATACATCACCGCTTGTGAACGGACCGGGACCTCTCTTTACGGTGAGAATACCGGAACCTGACGCAAAATCGCGGCCCCGGCGTGTGATCGTGTTGGAGAACCTGCAGGATCCCGGGAATGTGGGGACGGTCATTCGGACGGCTGATGCTCTGTGTACCGATCTTGTAGTCCTTACCGGGGCATGTGCGGATCCGTGGGGGCCCAAAGCGGCGCGCGCGGCCATGGGAGCGCTTTTTCGTCTGCGGCTTTTGGAACTTCCCCTGGAAGAGCTGACAGCCGCTCTGCGGGAATGGGAACTTCCGCTGTATGGAGCTGCGCTTTCCCCGCGCGCGGCGGATCTTCGGAACGTCGATCTGAGGAATGCCGCGGTGGCTGTCGGGAATGAAGGACATGGGCTGAGTGAAGAACTGCTTGCCGGGTGTTCCGGCGAAGTGATCATTCCCATGTCATCGCAGAGCGAATCCCTCAATGCTGCGACTGCTGCGGCCATTGTCATGTGGGAGATGCGGCGCGGAGGTTAAACAGAGAAAAACAGGACGGCGAATCCGAAGGAGAGATGAGCATGTCGTCTGTGCGTTATTGGGTTTGGCTGGCATCGTTGTTCGGACTGCGCAGTCAGGCAATTCGGATTGTACTTCAACAATTCGGAGATCCGATGGAGATATACTTCACCCCTCACGAAAAGATGGAGCGGGTCGAGGGGCTTCTGAAGAAAGATATCGAACTTCTGAAGAACAAGAGCCTGACTGCGGCAGATCGGATCCTTGGCACTTGCGAACAGAAACATATACGTGTTATGACCATGCAGGATGCGGATTATCCCTGCCGTTTGACACATATTTACGATCCTCCGGTGGTACTGTATGTGCGGGGCCGTTTTCCTGTGATTGACAACGAGGCGGCGATCGCGATCGTAGGAACCCGTCGGGCCTCTCCCTACGGAATCAAAATCGGTATGCGGCTTGGCTATGAGATCACGAAGGGCGGCGGACTTGTCGTTTCCGGATTGGCGGAAGGCGTGGATGCGGCTGCTGCTAAAGGAGCACTGAACGCAGGTGGAAGCTGTGTCGGCGTGCTCGGTTCTGCCATTGATGTGCCTTATCCGAAGAAAAATACGGAACTGATCGAGGACGTGGCCATGGCCGGTGCTGTCATCAGTGAATACCCGCCGGGCTATCCTACGCGCGGAGAAAACTTCCCGCGGCGCAACCGGATCATCTCCGGCCTTTCGGTCGGTGTTACCGTTCTGGAGGCACCTGCGAGAAGCGGTGCGCTTATTACAGCAAATTGTGCGTTGGAACAGGGGAGGGAACTGTTTGTTGTTCCCGGTAATGTAGATTCGCCCCTTTCATACGGGTCCAATGCTCTTCTGCGAGAATGCGGTATTGCGGTGACCTGTGGACGGGATGTTCTCAGCGAGTTTGTTGATATGTTTCCCGGGAAGATCCTGCTTACTGACGGGATCGAGGATAAGCTTCCGGCTGATTATGAGAAGCGTATGATGGAGACCTGTCCGGTTGCACCTCCGCGGGATCTGCCGCAGTCGGAAGCGGATTCGAGCGGAAAGACTCTTGATTCAGAGGGGAAAACGGACCTTCCTGCTGCGACAAAAAAAGAGATTGACAAGGAAAATGCATGGGCTTATAGTGACTTGGTAAGTCCCCTGGAGGGGTTGACGGATAATCAGCTGCATTTGCTGAATACATTGAAAAATTATGGGGAAATGCTGCTGGACGAGCTGATCGATGCATCGGATCTGACTCCGGATCAGACGATCGCGGAAGTTATGCGGCTTTGCGCTCTGGGCGTGGTCCGGGGCGGTATTGGAATGGCGTATTCTCTGAATATCACGAAGTGAGGATTTAAAATATATGGCAAAGTCTCGAACGGCTCTGGTAATCGTGGAATCACCGGCCAAAGCCCGTACCATTGAAAAATATCTTGGAAGCGGATATAAAGTCGTGGCATCCATGGGACATCTGCGGGATCTTCCCAAGAGCACCCTCGGTGTGGATATCGAAGGCGGCTTTATTCCGGAATATGTCCCTGTCAAGGATCGTGCGGATATCATCGATGAACTGAAACGGCGTGCCCGCTCTGCGGAATTCATATATCTTGCGACCGACCCGGACCGTGAGGGTGAGGCGATTTCCTGGCATTTGAAAGAACTGCTGGAACTGCCGGATGAAAAAACACAGCGTGTTACTTTTAATGAGATCACGAAACGGGTGGTAACGGACAGCATTGCCAAACCGCGTGCTCTTGATATGGATCTGGTAGACGCGCAGCAGGCGAGACGCATTCTGGATCGAATCGTAGGCTATAAGCTTTCTCCGCTTCTTTGGAAGAAGGTGCGCCGGGGCCTGTCTGCCGGACGTGTGCAGTCGGTGGCCACGCGTATGGCCGTGGACCGTGAGCGCGAGATCCGTGCTTTTGTGCCGGAAGAATACTGGCATCTGGATGCGGAGTTGGGACGCATTGAGAAACCGGGCTGCTTCAAAGCCCGTTACCATGGTGATGGTGAGAAGAAACGGGAACTGCATACGGAAGAAGAAGTGGAAACCATCAAGGCGGAGGTTGAAAAGTCTCCGTTTGAGATCGTTTCCGTTTGCCGGGGCGAGAAACAGAGAAGCCCTTCTCCTCCGTTTATTACCTCCACTCTGCAGCAGGAGGCTTCCCGCCGTCTGGGCATGACTCCGCGCCGTACTATGTCTGTGGCGCAGCAGCTGTATGAAGGTGTGGATATCGAGGGTGAAGGCACTGTCGGTCTCATCACCTATATGCGTACCGATTCTCTGCGAATCTCGGATGAAGCGCTTGCTGCTGCCCGCAGTCTGATCGAGAGCCGGTACGGTTCGGAATACTATTATGGCAAACCCCGTGTTTTCAAGACGCGAGCCGGTGCACAGGATGCGCATGAAGCCATCCGGCCAAGTATCGTGACCTTGACGCCGGATCGCGTGAAAAAGGACCTGACGCGGGAGCAGTATATGCTTTACCGGCTGATTTGGGGCCGTTTTACGGCCAGTCAGATGGCCAATGCGGTCTATGACACCATGTCCATTGACGCCGTGAGCGCAGGACATGTTTTTCGTGCCAATCATTCGTCTCTTCGATTTTCCGGCTATACGGCTGTGTATGAGGACAGATCCGATGATGAAGAGGGCATACGCAAGCCTCTCCCGGATCTCCATGAAGGTGAAATTGTAGAACTGCAGAAGATTTCCGCCGAGCAGCAGTTCACTCAGCCTCCTGCCCGCTATACGGAAGCTACACTGATCCGCGCCATGGAGGAAAAGGGGATCGGCCGTCCTTCCACTTATGCACCCACAATCAGTACGATCACGGCGCGTGAATATGTGGTGAAAGAGGGACGAAATCTGCGCCCCACCGCACTGGGCGAAGTGATCACCGAGCTGATGGAACAACGCTTCCCGGATATCGTGGATCTGAAATTTACTGCGCGCATGGAACAGAGTCTGGATGAAATCGAGGCCGGTAAAGTGTCCTGGCGCGGTGTACTGAATGAGTTTTATGACAGCTTTGCCGGCGAATTGACGGCGGCCGAACAGGCCTTGGACGGTACCCGTATCAAAGTGCCTGATGAGGTGTCGGAAGAAGTCTGTGATATCTGCGGACGTCATATGGTGGTGAAATCCGGTCGATTCGGTCGATTCCTGGCCTGCCCGGGTTATCCGGAATGCACCTTCACGAAGCCGCTCGTTGTCGAAATGCCCGGTAAGTGCCCTGTTTGTGGTGCGCGTATTCTGAAACGCACCTCCCGTAACGGATATACCTTCTACGCCTGTGAAAACGGCTCCAGAACCGAATTGGTTACGGATGAAAAGACGGCTGAGGTAACGGAAGTCCGCAAATGCGGTTTTATGAGCTGGGACGTTCCTGTGAAAGAAACGTGTCCTTCCTGCGGAAAGACTATGTTTAAGCTTTCGGGACGCGGTGCGCGTAAACCTTTCTGTATCAATCCCGACTGTGAAGCGTTCGTTCCGGAGGATAAGCGCGGTCATAAGAAAAAAGCTCCGACCGCTGAGAGCGCACCCGCGGTAGATAAGCAGGAAGAGAAGGAAACTGCGAAGAAAACCACATCTGCCAAATCCGCCGCAAAGAAAGCCGGCGCGGCTAAAACGACAAAGAAATCTGCGGAAAAAAAGACAACGACGACGAGAAAACGCACGGCGAAGACGCCGGAGGGAGAAAAGAAATGACCGAGCCTGTAACCGTTGTTGGAGCAGGTCTTGCCGGGGCAGAAGCTGCATGGCAGCTTTCTATCCGCGGGATACCGGTTCGCCTGGTGGAAATGAAGCCGGCCAAGATGACGCCTGCGCACTCTTCGCCGTATTTTGCGGAGTTGGTATGTTCCAATTCCCTGCGTTCCGATGAACTGACAAATGCGGTGGGTCTTCTGAAGGAAGAGCTGCGCCGTACCGGCAGTCTCATCATGCTGTGTGCGGATGAACACCGAGTTGCCGCCGGCGGCGCTTTGGCCGTGGACCGTGTCGGCTTCGCCAAAGCAGTAACGGACCGGCTGCTTTCCCGGGAGAATGTTATGATCGTGAGTGAAGAAGTCGTGGATTTCCCGGAAGGCGACGTGATTATTGCCACCGGCCCGCTGACTGCCGATGCTCTGGCAGACCGGATCGCGGAACGCACCGGCGGAGAAGGACTGCATTTCTTCGATGCGGCCGCCCCCATCGTGACATTGGCATCCGTGGATATGGAGAGCGCCTATTTTGCCTCCCGTTATGATAAAGGAACGGCGGATTATGTAAACTGCCCTATGACGCAGGAAGAATACTTGGCGTTCTGGCATGAGCTTTGCCATGCGAAGGAAGCACATGTTCATGGCTTTGATGACGGCGGCGTTTTTGAGGGCTGTATGCCGGTCGAGGTTATGGCGCGGCGCGGTGAAGATACGCTGCGTTACGGCCCGATGAAACCGGTTGGTCTGCGCAATCCCCGCACAGGTCAGGAGGATTATGCTGTGGTACAGCTTCGGCGCGATGATGCCGAGGGAACGCTTTATAATTTGGTGGGGTTCCAGACTCATCTGACCTTTGGGGAACAGAAAAGAGTGTTTTCCATGATCCCGGCGCTGCGGGATGCGGAATTTGTACGTTGGGGCGTTATGCACCGCAATACGTATTTGGATTCCCCGCGTCTGCTGGATAAGTATTATCGTCTGCGTGAGGAACCGCGTATCCGTTTCGCAGGACAGATGACGGGAGTCGAGGGCTATGTGGAATCATGTGCGTCCGGTATGCTCGCCGGTCTTACTCTGGCCGCAGAGCGGCTGGGCCTTCCTCTGCCGGAATTTTCGCAGGAAACCGCGATCGGCGCACTCGGATATTACATATCGCAGGGGAGCGTCGGTGATTTCCAGCCGATGAATGTGAACTTTGGCATTATCTCACAGCTTGGTTACCGTGTACGTGGTAAGCGCAATCGTAATGCGGCGCTTTCGGAGCGTTCGCTTGCGGCTGTGGATGAGCTGATAAAGGGAGAATTGTGGACATGCGTATCATTATAGATGCCATGGGCGGGGATAAAGCGCCCAATGAAATTGTCAAAGGCGCTTTAAACGCCGCAAACGAGTTTGGGGTCGATCTGACATTTGTCGGCCTTGAAGAGGATATTCGCCGCTGTCTGAAAGAAAACAGTGCGGTAGAAGATGGAGATCACATCCGCGTGGTCCATGCTTCGGAAGTCGTCACAATGGAAGATGAACCGAGCATGGCTGTCCGCAGAAAAAAAGACAGCTCCATGACTGTGATGCTGAATATGCTTCGCGACGGAGAAGGCGATGCCTGCGTGTCCGCGGGGAGTACGGGTGCACTTCTGACGGGCGCGACCCTGATCGTGAAGCGTATCCGCGGTATCCGGCGTGCCTGCCTGGCTCCGGTCATGCCTCTGGGTGAAAAAGGTATCATGCTGATCGACTGCGGCGCCAATGTGGAATGTACGCCGGAATACCTGCTGCAGTTTGCCTACATGGGCAGCTTTTACTGCCGCGACATTCTTGGGATTAAAGAACCGCGTATCGGCCTTCTCAACAATGGCACAGAACCCACGAAGGGGACCGATTTGCTGAAACAGGTTAACGCTCTGCTTCAGACAGCCCATGACGAGGGGCGGATCCGTTTTGTCGGAAATGTGGAAGCAAACAGTGTTTTTGCCGGCAATGTGGACGTTCTTGTATGTGACGGGTTTACGGGAAACATCTTCCTGAAGACGCTGGAAAGCACGGCATCTTATATGGTCAAACTTGTCAAAGAGGGCTTCATGAGCAGTGCCGTTACCAAGTT
>JAUMXS010000161.1 GCA_030528965.1 Eubacteriales bacterium | reverse complement strand
CCAAAGATACCGCAAATGTTCCGCAAAGTCAAGATTGTTCCGTAAAATGAGAAACCCGAAAACCCTTGATTTGCAAGGGTTTTCGGGTTCTTAATTCTGTCAAATAGGTGCGGGATTTATTCCCACTCGATGGTGCCGATGGGCTTGGGGGTCAGGTCGTAGAGAACGCGGTTGATACCTTCGACCTCGCTCGTAATGCGGGCGGTGATGTGATGGAGAAGCTCATAGGGGATCTCCTCAACGGTGGCTGTCATGGCATCCGTCGTGTTCACGGCACGGATGATCGCAGGCCATGCGTCATAACGCTTGCCGTCCCGCACGCCTACGCTCTTCATGTCGGGTACGGCAATAAAGTACTGCCACACCTTGCCGGCAAGACCGTTCTTGTCAAACTCTTCCCGCAGAATGGCATCCGCTTCACGCAGCGCGTTGAGACGGTCGCGGGTGATCGCGCCCAGACAACGTACGCCCAGTCCCGGACCCGGGAACGGCTGGCGATAGACCATCTCCTCGGGAAGCCCCAGCGCCAGACCTACCTCACGCACCTCATCCTTATACAGGTACTTGATCGGCTCCACCAGCTCAAAGTTCAGATCCTCCGGCAGGCCGCCCACGTTGTGGTGACTCTTGACCTGTCCGCTCTCCAGAATATCCGGATAAATCGTTCCCTGCGCCAAAAACCGAATGTCACTGTGCTTGCGCGCTTCTTCCTCGAATACACGAATGAATTCGCCGCCAATGATCCGACGCTTCTGTTCCGGATCGGCTACGCCGGCCAGCTTGTCCAGAAACCGGTCCGTCGCATCCACATAGTCCAGACGCGCACCCAGCTTGTCGCGGAACACCGAAAGAACCTGTTCCGATTCACCCTTGCGCATGAGGCCATGGTTCACATGCACACACTGCAGCTGAGAACCGACGGCACGGATGAGCAGTGCCGCTACTACAGAGCTGTCCACACCGCCGGACAGAGCCAAAAGTACTTCACCATCCCCGATCTGCTCGCGAAGCGCAGCTACCTGCTCTTCCACAAATGCCGCGGGATCCCAGTTTTCGCGCTCTTTTCGTACGGACTTCGTGTTATTCTCGCTCATATTTTGCCTCCCAACGGGAAAGATACTTTTGCTTTCCCTAATTTAGACTCTGGTTTATTTTTTCAGACAGAGGTGATCTCTCTGGCTATTATCTTCTTCCGAACCGTCATCATGTACCTCACCCTGACGGTCTGTATGCGCCTGCTCGGCAAACGTCAGCTCGGTGAACTGGAAATCTCCGAACTGGTCGTGACTCTTCTGATCGCCGAACTGGCCGCGCTCCCGCTGCAGGACTCCGGGATCCCGCTTATGAACGGGCTCGTCAGTATCCTGATCCTCTTTTGTCTGGAGCTCATCGTCTCCGGCCTGTCCCTGCGCAGTCTGCGCTTTCGGTATCTCGTATTCGGAAAGCCCGTTTTCCTCATCCGAAACGGCGTGATCGATCAGGAAAACATGCGGCAATGCAGTTTCTCCCTCGACGAGCTCACCGAAGAGCAGATCGCCTTCGCGCTGAAGCAGGCCGAGACGGGGACACCGGTCGCGGAGGTGCTGCGCCGGATGGGCATCTCCGAACAGACGTTTTACCGCTGGAAGAAGCTCTACGGCGGCTTGGGCACAGGCGAGCTGCG
>JAUMXS010000067.1 GCA_030528965.1 Eubacteriales bacterium | reverse complement strand
TCCGTTTTTCTCCGTCCCATGACGCCCGGTGCCCATCGTCCGACCCGTTTTCCGTCCTTTGTTCCGGCATCGGAAAACAGTATTTATTCATTTCATTTAATATATTTAAGAATCAGATCACAAGTCCCGCCGTTTCGTCCGCGCCGATCATCAGGTTCAGACACTGTACCGCGGACCCCGAGGCTCCCTTGCCGAGATTGTCAAACCGTGCCGCACAGACCATGCGTTCGTCGTCTCCGAACACCGTGATCTCCATCCGATCCGTCCCGGCCAGCGCATTCGCCGCCATGAAGCCGGATTCGTCCGCCTTTTCCACATAGCGGATCACTGCACCTGAATATGCATTTTTATACGCCTCGCGTACGGTATCGATCCCGCCGCGCAGCTGCGCTTTATGCAGCGGCAGAGTCACCAGCATGCCGCTGTAGAACGGCGCCACCACCGGACAGAAAATCGGCGAAATACTCAGTCCCGGGATCTTCGTCATCTCCGGCAGATGCTTATGCGCCTGAGTCAGACCGTACAGCCGCGGAGAGCCCAGCCGGAAATCCCGCACCGGCGCTTCATATTCCGCGATCATCTGCTTTCCGCCGCCCGAATAGCCCGTGATGCTGTGGCAGCTCAGCAGCGTGTCCCGCGCGATCAGACCCTCACGGATCAGCGGCGCCGTCAGTGCTACAAAGCCCGACGCATGACACCCCGGATTCGCCACGCGCGCGGCTTCCGCGATCTCTTTCCGATGTTCCGGACCCAGCTCCGGCATACCGTATACCCATCCGGGCGCCGTCCGGTGAGCCGTCGAAGCGTCGATGATCCGGACTTCCGGATTCTTCACCATCGCCACCGCTTCACGCGCCGCATCATCCGGCAGACACAGAATCGCTACGTCGCAGGAGTTCAAGAATCCCTCCCGCTCCGCCGGTCGTTTACGCACCGCTTCCGGCAGCGTGACCAGCGCCAGATCCTTTCGGTCTTTCAGCCGTTCCAGAATCTGAAGTCCGGTCGTTCCCGTCCGTCCGTCCACAAACACCCGAAGAAGCATCTCTGTACCTCCGCATTTCTGGTTTAAGTTGAATAATTATACGTCTTTGTTCGATTTCTGTCAAGGGGACCGCCCAAATTCAAGCCGTGATTTTCCACAAATCCACCGCCGTTCCACCCCCTATCCCTGCCTGTTTCCTGAATATTTCCGGCATTTTGCGTGCAGAATGTGTTTTACCGGCAGAATCGTCCTGCCGCTTATCCCGCCGGAATGATTGGAGGAACCGCTATGAATGGACAAAAGATCCGTATTGGCATCAACGGCTTCGGCCGTATCGGTCGTCTGGTGCTCCGCGCCGGACTTTCCCACAGCGATGTGGAATTCGTCGGCATCAACGACCTTCTTCCCCCGGATTACATGGCTTATCTCCTGCGCTATGACAGTACCCACGGACGCTGGCCCGGCCTTGTCGAACACCGTGACAATGCCATCGTCGTGGACGGCGTCGAGATCCCCGTTTTTTCCGAAAAAGACCCCGCCCGTCTGCCCTGGGGCCGTCTCGGGACCGATTGTGTCGCCGAGTGTACCGGCCATTTCATCAAATCCGCCGAAGCGGAAGCTCATCTGCACGCCGGGGCCGGTCGGGTCGTCATCTCCGCTCCCTCGCCCGATGCGCCCATGTTCGTCATGGGCGTCAATGAGCACAGCTTCCGCCCCGACGAACGCATCATCTCCAACGCCTCCTGCACCACCAACTGTCTTGCCCCGCTCGCCAAGGTCATCCACGAGGCCTTCGGGATCGAAAGCGGTCTCATGTCCACCATCCATGCCGCCACCGCCTCACAGCGGACCGTGGACGGTGTGTCCCGCAAGGACTGGCGCGGCGGCCGCGCCGTAAACGGCAACATCATCCCCAGTTCCACCGGCGCCGCCAAAGCCGTCGGCAAGGTGCTTCCGGAACTCAACGGCCGGCTCACCGGTATGGCCTTCCGCGTCCCCACCCTTGACGTATCCGTGGTGGACCTTACCGTGAATCTCTCCCGGCCCGCAGATTATTCCGCCGTCTGTGCCGCCATCCGCGCCGCCGCCGAAGGGCCGATGCGCGGGATCATCGGCTATTCCGAGGACGCCGTCGTCTCCTCCGATTTCCTCGGAGATGCCCGGACCTGTATCTTCGACGCGCCCGCGGGCCTCATGCTCGGTGACCGCTTCGCCAAGCTCATCGCCTGGTATGACAACGAATGGGGCTACAGCTGCAAACTCCTCGACCTCATCGTGTACACCTGCTCCGCTGCCCAGCAGTTCCGGAAAGCGGCATCATGACAAGACCGTCCCGGGGGGGCTTTTGCCCCCCCGGCGGAGCATCCTTGTACCTTCAAGATCCGTCCGCAGTCCATCCCTCCGCCGTGTCCGCCCGTCCTGCGCACTCGTCATGCCCGGCTATCCCATACATATAAAAAATACCGGGAGGGCTATAAACCGCTTCCGGAAAGGCTGCCGAAAACAGCAGCCGCAAAAATTTTTAAAGGAACGATACGGAGCGTCCTTGACGCTTATATCGTTCCTTTTTATAATTTTCCCGAAAAGTGTAACCTTTCCGCCCCGGACGGTGCTTATCATGGTGAAGGCCTTCCGATATGAAAAGAAAGGAGATGAAAGCTTTGGACGATGACCGGATCGTTGAACTGTATCTGCTGCGCGACGAGACCGCCATCCGCCGGACCGCCGAAAAATACGGCAGCCGCCTGCGCGCTCTGGCTTATGGGATCGTCAATGACGCACAGACCGCCGAAGAATGTGAAAACGACACCTACATGGAAGCGTGGAACTCCATTCCGCCCTCTGAGCCGAAAAGCTATCTGTATGCGTTCCTTGCCCGGATCACCCGTCACATATCTCTGAATCGCTGCCGCAGCCGCAGCCGGCTGAAACGCAGCGCATGGCTCTGTGAACTCAGTGCCGAGATGGAACAATGCATCCCCGCTCCCGATGATGTGGACTGCCGTCTGGATGACATCGCGCTGAGCCGCGCTTTGAACGGTTTCCTCGGCACGCTGGACAGTGAAAAAAGGAACATCTTCCTTCGCCGGTACTGGTATCTGGATCCCGTAGCCGATATCGCCAAACGCTTCTCCCTTTCCGAAAGCAAAGTGAAAACCACCCTCTTCCGCTGCCGGCTCCGACTGCGGAAGTATCTTGAAAAGGAGGGTTACATCCTATGAGAGGAAATGAGTTTCTGGATAAAATGGACCTTATCGACCTTTCCTACGTTGAAGCCGCCGATGCCGCGCCGAAAAAGAAGAAAAATGTCTGGGCCAAATGGGGCGCAACAGCGGCCTGCCTGTGCCTTGTGGCCGCAGGCGCTTTTATGACACAGGACGTATGGAATGCACCCGATCCGCCCGGTATTCCCGTTTCCGCACCGGATCCCGCGCCCGATCCCCTTCACGACCCCATTCCCGATCGCTTCCCCGATCCGGACGGGACGACCCAGCAGGGAGACGACCCCACACTCAGACCGGAAGATCCTGTCAACATGCCCGGGATCGACATTTCCGTCACACCGCCCCCGGAATATAACGGGCCCTTTTCTGCCATAGTACCCGCATCCGAACCGCCGGAACCCACCATGGAACCTATGCCGGAACTTACCACAGAACCTGTCCCGGAACCCACTCCGGCAGAGACCCATGCCCCCATGCACAACGGAAACGGCTTTGTGATCGCCGGGCCGAACAACGTGACGGAATTTCCGAATGTAACACCGATGATCTCCGGCTACGGAGCGGCTTCTTACCGCGGAGACATGGCCGTAAACAACGGCGGCTCGGTCTTTTCGGACTCGCTCCGGGCCGCGATGGATGCCTATGGCGACAGCGTAAAATACCGCGTCCTTGTGGAGCTTTTCCATGACGGCGTTATGCTCTCCGGCGGCGGCGAAGCCGCATGGCAGGAAGCGCGCAGACTTTCCGCACTGGGATATATCACGGCACTGGAAACCGTTGAAACCTTTTCCGTCGAGCCGAATGAAAACGGGGAGCATACCGTGCTGAGCGCGAGTTATTACTTCACGCTTCATGCGACTTATGAGCAGCTGAAGAATTTCCCGGCGAGCGGAGAACTCGGATACTCCATCATGCTGTACGACGAATATTTCGGCATACCATCCGCCGGCCCCGATAACGTTATATTCCATATCAACGGCTTTGCCCAAATTGACGGCTGACCGCGCCGGAAATAATAATCAAGCTTCCATACACAAAGAAAGCCTCCGTATGACCGGGATCATACGGAGGCGGTTTGTTATTTACGATTATCGCCCGATCCGGGGCGTTCCTTTCGTTTTTACTTTCCTGCTGCGTACTTTTATGGTATGATAGAGCCTGTCCGGTCCGTCGGGGCCGTCAGGCTTCGATGGTATGCGGTCCTTTCTCTCCGGCAGCCGGCTCCCAGCATCCGAACAGCTTTTCCAGCCGTTCGCGGTAGGCTTTCGGCGCGATCAGGAAACTGATCCCGTGGTCCGCTTCGTCTGCCAGAAACAGCTCTCCTCCGCCGCTACTGGCTTCGTAATTCCGTACGCTCATCGTATACGGCACCAGAGAGTCCTTCACCCCGTGCGCAAACAGGATCGGCATCTTCGCCTGACGGACGGCTTCTGTCGTATCCGTCCCGTACAGCGAAAACTTCCCCAGCGCGCGGCACCAAACGTCCACCACCCGGAGCAGAGGCCGCACCACGGCCCCCGGCACCTCAAAATTGCGGCGCAGAGCGCAGTCCAGCATCTCCCACGGCTGTGTATAGCCGCAATCGGCGATGATGCCCTTCACGCTCTCCGGCAGACCGTGCTGTACCGAGAGAAGCACCGTCGCGGCGCCCATCGAAACTCCGTCCAGATAAATCGGATGGTCCTTTCCGAAACGTTCTTCCAGCCAGCAGGCCCAGTCCCGGCAATCCCGGCTCTCATGTACGCCGAAAGTGATATACTGCCCCTCGCTCTCGCCCTGCGAACGCTGGTCGATGAGCAGCAGATTGCAGCCCAGATCCAGAAAATACAGCGCCGCCAGCGCAAAATCCCACAGGCTGCCGCTCCGGTAACCGTGGACGCAGAGGACCGTGCGCTGCGCATTCTCTCCCGCCGGCCAGAAACGGCCGTGCAGCCGCAGCCCGTCGAAGCTCGTGATGCTCACATCCTCATGCGGAAGAGCCTTCAGTTCCTCGCCCGCATAGCGAAACTTTTCCCGGTAGACCTCCCAGGGCGCCGGCCCGCGTTTCCGCTCCAGAAAATGCAGAGGATTCTTCGCTTCCCGGCCAAAGGCCAGACGAAACGACGCATAAGACCCGGCTGCCAGAAACGATGCGCCGACTCCCAGCGCCAGCGCCGCCTTCGGGGCTCTCCTCACAGGAATACCCCCTCCACAAGAAGTTTGATCCCGATCGCTATCAGCACCAGACCGCCCACGATGCCCGCACCGCGGCCCGAGATCCCCGGGATCTTCGCCCCCAGCATCGCGCCCGCGACGCTGAAGCAGAATGTCGTGCAGCCGATCATCCCGCAGGCCGTCATAAGCGACAGGTCTTCCATAAACGCCAGACTGACTCCCGCGGCCAGCGCATCGATACTCGTCGCTACCGCCATGGCCAGCAGCCGCAGATGCGAAAGCGACGCCATTCCGCCGCCGCCCTCATCGCGCAGCTCATCCCACAGCATCTTTCCGCCCAGAAACGCCAGCAGGGCAAAACTGATATAAGGCCCCAGCGCTTCCACATAACTGCGCACCGTGCCGGCCAGAAATGCCCCCACGAGCGGCATCAGAAACTGGAAGCCGCCAAAATACAGCCCCATCCACAGCGCATGCCGCACGCGAAAATCGCGCAGCGTCATACCGTTTGTTACTGCGATGGCAAAGGCGTCCATGGACAAACCTACGCCGATAAAGAATACTGAAATCATACCCGGTCCACTCCGAAAAGCCGCGCTCCCGTGCGCGGGGATTCAGGTTGATCTGCCCCATACCGAAACTGCTCCGAAAGGGAACTGCCCATCATGACAGAAACAGATCGCGAATATTATATGCGCGAAGCACTGGAGCTTGCGCGCGAAGCCGCAGCCGACGGCGAAGTCCCCGTCGGCTGCGTCATCACCGACGCCGATGGCCGCATCGTCGGCCGGGGCCGGAACCGTCGGGAATCCGCCCCCTCCGCACTCGGCCATGCCGAGCTGGAGGCCATCGATGCAGCCTGCCGTACCCTCGGCGACTGGCGTCTTGAAAACTGTACCCTTTATGTCACGCTGGAACCCTGTCCCATGTGCGCCGGCGCCATCGTACTCGCCCGCCTGCCGCGCATCGTTTTCGGCGCCCGCGACCCCGCTATGGGCGCCTGCGGAAGCGTCGTCGATCTTTTCATGGAAAATTTCGGACACCGCCCCGCAGTCTGGGGCGGCGTCCTCGCCGAAGAAGCCTCCGGGCTCCTCCGTTCATTCTTTCGGGATCTTCGTGACTGAAATACCCGTGCGCCCGTTCAGGCCTTGATCGTACCGTCCGGATTGAACAGCGGCAGGCGTGCCAGCGCCGTGATGTCCGGGCGGTCCATGGCGTCGCCTTCGGCGAGTACGGCCATCTTGCCCACAACTTCGCCGCCGGCCTGATGTACCAGCTCTTCCACCGCGTGCAGAGACTCTCCGGTCGAGATCACGTCGTCCACGATCAGCATCCGCTTGCCGCGGATACGCGCCGCATCTTCGGAATCGATGACCAGCGTCTGCTCGTTCTTCGTCGTGATGGACTGTACCTTGACCTTGAAAACACCGGTCATGTACGCCTTGGCGCCCTTGCGCGCCACGAAATACTTCTCCGCCTCCGTCTGACGGGCCATTTCATACAGCAGAGGGATCGCCTTTGCTTCCGGCGCGATGATGTAATCATATTCCGGCGC
>JAUMXS010000066.1 GCA_030528965.1 Eubacteriales bacterium | reverse complement strand
AACCGTACAAGGGCGATATCAGCCGCCGAAGCACCGGCAGCCTGATCGCCTGGGAAATCGGCGAGAGCGTTTCCTACGGCCTGTTCAATGCACAGGAACGCGGTGCGCTTTTTATCGGCCCCGGTGTCCCTGTTTACGGCGGAATGATCGTGGGTGTCTCTCCCCGAAACGAGGATATTCCCGTCAACGTGTGCCGTACCAAACATCTGACCAACACCCGTGCTGCCGGTTCGGATGAGGCCCTGCGCCTGATCCCCCTGCGTCAGCTTTCTCTGGAACAGTGCCTGGAATTTCTGGCGGATGACGAACTTCTGGAAGTTACGCCGAAGAGCCTTCGCCTGCGCAAGCGCATTTTGGACCACAGCCTGCGTATGAAGAATCTCAAGGGCGGCAAGAATTAACGGATAGTATATAAAAACTATGCTGCGCTGCGGCGGAAGGGACGTGCTATGGAGAATTATGCGATCTTCACCGATTCCACCGGCGATCTGACACCGGAACAGGCGGAAAAGCATCAGATCACCGTGCTCCCGATGGGCTTTTGCGTGGGTGAGCGGAGTTATCGGCATTATCCGGATGAACGTGAGATGTCCATGCGGGAATTCTACGCACTCCTGCGGATGGGGATGCCTGCCAGTACCAACGCAGTAAGTCCTGCGCTCTGGGAAGATGCCTTTGACAAGGCCCTGAGTGCGGGTCAGGATGTGCTGGCCATAACCTTTTCCTCTGCATTGAGCTGCACCTGGGCCAATGCGGAAA
The DNA here is from genome assembly GCA_030528965.1 of Eubacteriales bacterium. Taxonomy (GTDB): domain Bacteria; phylum Bacillota; class Clostridia; order Oscillospirales; family Oscillospiraceae; genus JAUMXS01. The sequence continues at coordinate 6,276 of JAUMXS010000066.1, read as the reverse complement.
GCGCGGCGCGCATCGTACGCGAACGGTATCCCGAACGGCGCGTGGAGGTCATTGATTCCCTCTGCGCTTCCATGGGACAGGGGATGCTCTGCCTGATGGCGGATTCCATGCGTATGCGCAACGTCCCTCTGGAGGATGCGGTATCTCAGCTGAATCTCAATAAACTTCATGTAAGCCATTGGTTCACTGTGGCGGACCTGGGACATCTTCGCCGGGGCGGACGCATTTCCCGCACCACGGCGCTCGTCGGTACGGCGCTCGGTGTTAAGCCGATGCTCCATGTGGATAATGAAGGCCGGCTCGTCGGCGTGGATAAAGCCCGCGGCCGCCGCCGTGCTATCGCCGGTCTGGTGGAACGTATGGCGGAGACCATTGTGGATCCCGAAAAACAGACGGCGTATATTACCCACGCGGACTGCCAGCCTGATGCGGAATATCTGGCCGAACTGATCCGGCAGCGTATTCCCGTGCAGGAAGTGGTTATCCAGTACGTGGGACCCATCGCCGGTGCCCATGCCGGCCCCAGCACTCTGGCTCTGTTTTTCATAGGCAAAGAACGGTAAATCCGGTCGGGAGACAGTCCTGACTTCTTTCATAGTCTATTGCGTCATTTTTCATCCCGGGAGGTTTTGTAATGCCAAAACGCGAGGATATCAAAAAGGTGCTGATAATCGGGTCCGGTCCTATTGTAATCGGACAGGCCTGTGAATTCGACTATTCCGGTACGCAGGCCTGCAAGGCACTGCGTCAGCTGGGGTATGAGATCGTACTCGTAAACTCCAATCCGGCGACCATCATGACCGACACCGCAACGGCGGATGCGACCTACATTGAACCGCTGAATGCAGAACGTCTGGAGCAGATCATTGCGAAGGAACGGCCGGATGCTCTTCTTCCCAATCTGGGCGGACAGACCGGCCTGAATCTCTGCTCGGAACTGCAGGCTGCCGGTATTCTGGAGAAATACGGTGTGCAGATCATCGGCGTTCAGGCGGATGCCATTGAACGCGGTGAGGACCGCGTGGAGTTCAAAAATGCCATGGAGGAACTCGGGATCGGAATGGCCCGCAGTGAAGTGGCTTACAGTGTCGCTGAGGCGGAGGCCATCGCGGAACGTCTGGGTTACCCTGTGGTACTGCGTCCGGCTTACACCATGGGCGGCGCCGGCGGCGGTTTGGTTTATAATCCCGATGAACTGCGCACCGTCTGTGCCAGAGGCATCAAGGCCAGTCTGGTCGGACAGGTCCTGGTTGAGGAGAGCCTGATCGGCTGGGAAGAGCTGGAACTTGAGGTCGTGCGTGACGCCAAGGGCCAGATGATCACGGTCTGTTTCATCGAAAATATTGACCCGATGGGCGTACATACCGGTGACTCCTGCTGCGCGGCACCCATGCTGACCATCTCCGAAGAACTGCAGGCCAGACTGCAGGATCAGGCATGGCGAATCGTTGATTCGATCGGCGTTATCGGCGGTACGAACGTTCAGTTCGCGCATGATCCCGTTTCGGATCGCGTGATCGTCATTGAGATCAACCCCCGTACGTCGAGATCTTCGGCGCTTGCCTCGAAGGCGACGGGCTTCCCAATCGCGCTGGTATCCGCGATGCTGGCTTCGGGTCTGACGCTGGACGAGATCCCCTGCGGCCGCCACGGTACGCTGGACAAGTATGTTCCCGGCGGGGACTATGTTGTGATCAAATTCGCCCGGTGGGCTTTTGAGAAGTTCAAGGGAGTCGAAGACCGTCTCGGTACACAGATGCGTGCCGTGGGCGAGGTCATGTCCATCGGCAAGACCTATAAGGAAGCCTTCCAGAAGGCGATCCGTTCACGCGAGGACGGACGTTACGGTCTGGGCTTTGCCAAGAATTATCATGAGCTGTCGACGGAAGAACTGCTGGCTCTTCTGCAGGAGCCGAGCAGCGAACGGCAGTTTATCATGTATGAAGCGCTGCGTAAGGGTGTAACGGTGGAAAAGATCCACGAGCTGACGCATATCAAAAACTGGTTCATCGAGCAGATGCAGGAACTGGTGATGGAGGAGCAGGAACTTCTGGAGCGTCCCGGAGAACTGCCGCATCCCGATCAGATGCGCCGTGCCAAGCTTGACGGTTTTTCCGATAAGTATATCTCCGATATTCTGGGACTTTCCCAGAGTCAGGTGCGCAATTACCGTCTTTCGCTCGGGATTCGTCATTCTTGGGAAGGCATCCGCGTAAGCGGTACGAAGGACAAGGCCTATTATTACTCTACCTACCATGAAGCGAACGACGACGGCCTGATAAGCGAGCGGCCCAAGGTCATGATCCTCGGCGGCGGCCCCAACCGTATCGGTCAGGGTATCGAGTTTGACTATTGCTGTGTCCATGCGGCTTTCGCTCTGCGTAAGATGGGCTTTGAGACCATCATCGTAAACTGTAACCCGGAAACCGTTTCCACCGACTACGATACATCCGATAAGCTTTACTTTGAACCGCTGACGCTGGAAGACGTGCTGGGAATTTATCAGCGGGAGCGTCCTCTGGGCGTGATCGCACAGTTCGGCGGACAGACTCCGCTGAACATCGCCGCAGCGCTCGAAAAGCAGGGGGTCCGTATTCTGGGAACCACTCCGGCTGTCATCGATATGGCTGAGGACCGCGACCAGTTCCGGGCCATGATGGAAGAACTGAAGATCCCGATGCCGGAATCCGGAATGGCTGTTGATACGGATGAAGCGCTGGCCATTGCCCATGAGATCGGCTATCCCGTGATGGTGCGTCCGAGCTACGTGCTGGGCGGCCGCGGAATGGAAGTCGTGTATGACGACAATACACTGCGCGAGTATATGGCGGCTGCCGTCGGCGTAACGCCCGATCGGCCCATCCTGATCGACCGATTCCTGAACCATGCACTGGAGTGCGAAGCGGACGCCATCTGCGATGGTGAGCATGCCTTCGTCCCTGCCGTGATGGAGCATATTGAGCTTGCGGGCATCCATTCGGGAGACTCTGCCTGCATCCTGCCGTCGGTGCATATTTCCAAAGAACATCTGGATACCATTGAGGACTATACCCGCCGCATCGCGGAGACGCTGGGCGTCCGGGGGCTTATGAATATCCAGTATGCGATTGAGAACGATCGCGTATTTGTCATCGAGGCGAATCCGCGTGCCTCCCGTACGGTGCCTCTGGTTTCGAAGGTCTGCGGCGTCGAGATGGTGCCGCTGGCGACGGAACTCATTATGGCGGAGTTCACCGGTGAGCCGTCTCCGGTACCGGCACTGAAGCAGCGCCATGCTCCGTACTACGGTGTGAAGGAAGCTGTATTCCCGTTCAGCATGTTCCCTGAAGTTGACCCGGTGCTGGGCCCCGAGATGCGTTCCACGGGCGAGGTCCTGGGACTTGCGGAAAGCTTTGGAGCGGCGTTCTACAAGGCGCAGGAAGCTACGCAGACGACTCTGCCCCTGAGCGGGACCGTGCTGCTCTCCGTCAGCGACAGAGACAAGGCGGAACTGCCGGAACTGCTGAAGGAACTGACGGAGGCCGGGTTCTCTATCTGTGCGACAGCCGGAACCTACAAGGCGATCGTTGAAGCGGGGTATGATGCCAAGTGCGTGAAGAAGATGCGCGAAGGCCGTCCGAATATTGCCGACGATCTGCTCAATAAGCAGATCCAGCTGGTCATCAACACTCCCACGGGTTCCGCAGAGCGTCGTGACGGACGTGAAATCCGCCGTACCGCCATCCGTGCGCGTGTGCCTTACATCACGACGATCGCGGCGGCGCGTGCCGCGGCGAAGGGCATTCTGACCGTGCAGAAAGCCGACGGCGCGTCTGTCAGCTCCCTGCAGGAGCTGCATAGCCGTCTCGGCTGATCGGCTCAATTCTTAAACCAATAACAGGAAGGCCGTCTGAAAAGACGGCCTTCTTTCTGTGCGTATACAAAAAGCCGGGAAAGTCCAACGGACATTCCCGGCTTTTATAGTTTGTGTTTATGTTGAAGGAATGATCAGTCGAGGCGGAGATCGCCGTCTTTGATCCAGCCGAGCTTTCGGCAGACCATACCGATCAGCGGACAGAGCACGGCGGGGAGGACAAAGCAGATCAGAATGAGTCCCAGCCAGTCGAAACCGGTGGGATCGATGGCGACGGCGCCGTTGGCGATGGCCTTTTCACTGGGGGCGAGCCAGCCGCTCCATACACCGATGGGGCCGACCAGACCGCAGGTGCCCATGCCGGAGGATACCGGCTGACCGTTCATTTCCATATGGAAGAGACAGGTGGCGATGGGGCCGGTGATGGCGGAGGTGACGATGGCAGGGATCCAGATGCGGGGATTCTTCACGATGTTGCCCATCTGCAGCATGGAGGTACCGATGCCCTGGCTGACAAGGCCGCCCCAGCGGTTTTCACGGAAGCTGAGGAAGGCGAAGCCGACCATGTTTGCACAGCAGCCCGCGACAGCGGCACCGCCGGCAAGACCAGTGAGGCCCAGTACCGCGCAGATGGCTGCGGAGGAGATCGGCAGAGTCAGCGCAATGCCCACAATGACAGAAACGAGAATGCCCATGAGGAAGGGCTGTAGTTCGGTGGCCCACATGATGAGGTCGCCGACCTTGCTGGCAGCGGAACCGATGGGTGCAGCGATCACGGCGGCCAGACCCACGCCGACAAACACGGTGACAAGCGGAGTGACAAGAATGTCGATCTTCGTCTCTTTCGAGACGGCCTTGCCGGCTTCGGCTGCGATGATGGCGATGAACAGTACCGCCAAAGGACCGCCTGCGCCGCCGAGCTGATTGGCTGCCCAGCCGCATGAGGTCAGGGAAAACAGAACCAGCGGCGGACATTTCAGAGCATAACCAATGGCGATTGCCATAGCGGGACCGGCCATGGCGGAAGCAAAGCCGCCGACTGTCGTGAATACCTCAAGACCGGTCTGACCGCCGATCGTATTCAGGATCGTGCCGATCAGCAGACTGCAGAACAGACCCTGTGCCATGGCTCCGAGCGCGTCGATGCCGTAACGCCGGAGACTGATCTCGATATCTTTACGTTTGCAGAACGCCTGTACCTTTGACATTTCAGTTTGCCTCCTTCAGCAGGTCATATCGGATGTCCCAGAGCTTTTTCGACATATCCACATAGTAGTTATGCGGATTGTCAAAACGCTTTACCTCATCCCACAGTGTGTCGACCTGTTCGGCGCAGTAACTGCGGATCTCGTGCAGGGAGGGGAGATCGTAAACCAGTTTGCCGTTGCGGAAAATGGGGACAAGGAGCTCCTGCGCCCGGAAGTTGCTGATGGTCTTCTGCTTCCAGGTCGCCTCTGGGTCGAACAGAAGGATGTCCTTCGTGTCATCGACGGATTCGTCGTGGACACAGAGGTAATCCGCGATGGCCTTTCCGTTGTCACGGCCGAAGAAACGATACAGCCGCTTAAAATGCGGGGTGGTGATTTTGGCGATATTTTCGCTGATCTTGATCTTGGGCCGAATAGTGCCGTCCAGGTTTTCCACGGCGGTCAGCTTATACACACCGCCGAAAACGGGTTCCGAGCGCGCGGTGATGAGCCGCTCACCGACACCGAATGCGTCGATGCAGGCGCCCTGACGGATCAGATCCTGGATCAGGAATTCGTCGAGGGAGTTGGAGACGGTGATGGTGCATTCGGGCCAGCCGGCTTCATCGAGCATTGCACGGGCCCGGCGGGTCAGATAGGTCATATCGCCCGAGTCCAAACGGATCGCGCATTTGGTCAGACCCTGAGGGCGGAGAATTTCATTAAAAGCCTGAATGGCGTCGGGAATGCCGGATTTGAGGGTGTTGTAGGTGTCCACCAGCAGGCAGGGATTATTCGGATAGGTTTTGCAGTACGCGCGGAAGGCATCCAGCTCGTTATCAAACATCTGCACCCAGGAATGGGCCATGGTACCGCCGGCGTGAACGCCGAACAGCTGATCGGAGAGCGTGCAGGCAGTGCCGACACAGCCGCCGATATATGCGGCACGAGCGCCGAGAACGGCACCGTCCGGGCCTTGTGCCCGGCGGGAACCAAACTCCATCACGGGACGGCCGGCGGCCGCACGGACGATGCGGTTGGCCTTGGTGGCGATGAGGCTCTGGTGATTGATCGAAAGAAGAAGGAAAGTCTCCAGAAGCTGTGCCTCGATGGCCGGCGCACGCACTACGAGCAGAGGCTCCCGCGGGAAGACCGGTGTGCCTTCCGGAACTGCCCAGATATCACCCGTAAAACGGAAATCTGCAAGATACTGCAGGAATTTCTCATCAAAAATGC
>JAUMXS010000160.1 GCA_030528965.1 Eubacteriales bacterium | reverse complement strand
AACGATATTCAACCGGAGAAAAGGCAGCTTATGGAATGCAGAATAGCAGGTGTCATACTGATACTGCTTGGCATAATGTTAAGAGCCAGACTGTACTAAATCCCAATTTGCAGATCCCTTAAACGGACTCTCTCTGAAAAAGGTGGAGACCGTTTCCTGTCATTTCGACGAAGAGGGGTTGGATTTATACCTATAGCAACAAATATCTTAAATGGGAGTTTTCAATAGTTTTTTGAACAGACCGTAAGGCAATATAAAAAGCCCGGAGGAAAGAACATTCCCTTTCCCCGGGCTTTGCTTTATGCTTTTTCCGTTTCTTCTCCGAGAAACACCGTCATGAGGACAGCATCCTCTGTCGGACGGCTGTAATAGGCTCGGCGAGTTCCCACTTCCCGAAAACCACGGGAACGATAGAGCCCCTGTGCGGCCTCGTTGGAGGCTCTCACTTCCAGCGTCAGAAATGATAAGGACAGTTCCTCCGCCCGCTTGAGCAAGGCATCCAGGACCGCACCGCCCATGCCCTGCCGCCGATATGCCGGGGCCACCGCGATATTGGAGATATAGCCCTCGTCGAGCACATACTGAAACGCTCCGTACCCCACAAGCTGTGTGCCGTCGTATGCGGTCAGGAACACAAACATCGATGGATTGAGCTGTATGGCCAGCTGTTCCTCTGTCCACGGTGAGGAAAAACAAATCTGCTCCAATGCACAGATATCCGGAAGCTGTTCCGAGACGGCATCTGCTATGACCGGTCTCATTTCTCCGGCCCCCTTCCGCCATGTCCGCCGGCAGGATACCGGCGCCGCCGCAGAACAGAGTTCTCTCCCGGCCCCGTATAACCGCCCACAAACAGCGGGCTGTCCGTCGGACCCCCATCTCTCCTCGCGATTATCTCCGCCCGGTGCCGGTCATCCCACTTTTCCAGCGACCGATCACCGGCCAGACCCTCGAGATGATGCGTCAGCTCATGATGCAGCGTTTTCCGCAATACCTTCCGGAACTCTTCCTCATCCGCATCGGGATATACCGCACAGAAGGAGCCGTAATACAGCTCCACATAACGCCCCATGGCGTTATGATGATACAACCCCATCACGCAGAGACCGCTTCCGTCCTTTTTTGTTTCAGGCAGAAAGTTGACGCCGCCGTTCAGTCCTTGAAAAATTTCCTCCGGCAGAGCTTCGATCTCTTCATCCAGCATACGCGCCGCTTCCCTGAAGCTCACCATATCAATGCGCCTCCGCCCAGCTTTTTCCGATATGCGCTTCGACCGTGAGCGGTACGCTGCAGCCGGGAAAAGCCTTTTCCATTTCCTCCGTCAGGACCGTGCAGACACGCTCCGCCTCTTCCTCCGGACACTCGGCGATCAGTTCGTCGTGTACCTGAAGCAGGAGCCGTCCCTTGAGTCCCTCTTCCCGCAGCCGATTCGCCGCAGCCACCATCGCGCGTTTGATGACGTCCGCCGCCGTACCCTGAATGGGCATATTCCGTGCCGCACGCTCGCCAAACGAGCGCAGATTGAAATTGGAGGATTTCAGCTCCGGCAGATTCCTTCTCCGGCCAAAGGCCGTCACCGCATAACCCTCACGGCGCGCCTCTTCCACGACCTTCGCCATGTAATCCTTTACGCCGTGGTATTTTTCAAAATACGCTTCAATATAGGCCTTGGCTTCATCCGTCCAGACACCCAGATCCTGTGCCAGCGAAAAGGCGGATATTCCG
>JAUMXS010000065.1:5348-7238 GCA_030528965.1 Eubacteriales bacterium | reverse complement strand
AAGGAAACGGCGTGACCGAAGTCACGCCGTCCCTTGAAAACAGTCGTTTTCAAGCTTTTTTTAAAATAACTGTTTTACGAAGCCCCGCCTAATCCGGAGCCGCTTTTTTACCGTTTATTTTATTGCCACTTGCTGAGCAGCATCTCCAGCTGATCCACCATCTTCGAAAGCTCTTTATTCGAAAGATCCTTCGACTGACGAACCTTTGCCGACACTTTCTCAAGAGACTTGTTCAGGCGGTCATAGATCTCATTCGCACGTGCACGGCCATCCGATTCCTGCTCGATGGGAACGCCCTCCGGACAAGCCAGGAATGCTTCTTCCTTCAGATCAAATTCCGTGCCGCTGTACGGTGCAAACGCCTTATGTCCGTGTTCCTCTTCCAGCAGCTTCACAAACGAATCGCAGACTTCGTTCTCGCCATGGTTTACAAACACCAGCCGCGGCTTCTGCTTGAAGCCTCCCAGCCAGTTCAGCAGTCCCTTCTGGTCCGCGTGGCCGCTCTTGCCCGCCAGCACGGCGATCTCCGCCTTGACCGCAATCTTTTCACCGAAAAGTGTGACCTGCTTCGCGCCGTCATGGATGATCCGGCCCAGCGTACCCGCTGCCTGATATCCGACAAACAGGACCATGCTCTCCTTGCGCCAGAGATTGTGCTTCAGATGATGACGGATACGTCCCGCTTCGCACATGCCGCTGGCGGCGATGATGACCTTCGGCTGCTTGTCATCGTTGATGGCGCGCGACTCATCCGCACTCACCGATGTATGCAGATTCGGGAACATCAGGGGATTGATGCCCTGATCGACCAGTGCCCTTGTCTCATCGTCAAAATCATCCTTCGACGTCTGCAGGAAAATCCCCGTCGCTTCGATCGCCAGAGGACTGTCCACATATACCGGGAAATTATCGTGTCCCGTTACCAGACCTCTCGTCTTGATATCGCGGATGAAATACAGCATCTCCTGCGTGCGGCCCACCGCAAAGGACGGGATGACCACGTTGCCGCCGCGGTCCAGCGTACGCTGAATGCAGTCAGCCAGAAAATCGACGTTGTTGCTGCCGGTGCTCTCGTGCAGTCGGTCGCCGTATGTAGACTCGATCACCACATAGTCCGCTTCTTCCACCGTGGAGGGATTGCGGATGATCGGCTGATTCGTGTTGCCCACGTCTCCGCTGAATACTAACTTGCGGCTTACATCGCCTTCCGTGAGCCAGACTTCAATGCAGGACGAACCCAGCAGATGGCCCACGTCCGTAAAGCGCGCCATCACGCCGTCCGCGACCTGGACCGTTTCGCCGTATTCACAGCGGCGCAGTTTCGAGATCGCTCCGTTGGCGTCATCAATATCATACAGTGGCTCACGGTCCTGGCCACCCGCGCGTTTCGACTTGCGGGTACGCCATTCCGCTTCCATCATCTGAATGTGCGCACTGTCGCGCAGCATGATGCTGCAGAGATCACAGGTGGCCACCGTGGCATAGATCGTTCCGCTGAATCCGTTCTTATACAGCAGCGGCAAAAGGCCCGAATGATCGATATGCGCATGCGTGAGCAGCACGTAATCAATAATGCCGGGATTGACAGGGATCTCCTGATTCTTAAAGATGTTTTCCCCCTGCTCCATACCGCAGTCGACCAAACCGTAATGTCCGTTGTTTTCGATCAGCGTACAGCTTCCCGTAACTTCATGGGTCGCGCCGAGAAATGTAAGCTTCAAAGTGCCCGCTCCTTTCCATTTTTGTCAGTTTGTTTTTGTTTTCAGCCGTTAAATCGATTCATGGCCGTGTCCACGCCGTCCCGGATACAGCATGCAGCGGCCTCTGCCGCCCGTTCCACTGCCGAGGCCATGTCTTCGGCATCCCGTCCGTAAAACCCGGACAAGACCC
>JAUMXS010000065.1:0-5338 GCA_030528965.1 Eubacteriales bacterium | reverse complement strand
GTCGGCCATATCATAGTCCGGATGCGGCGGTGCGCCGACGCCGATCCGCAGCCGCGGAAAACCGTCCGTTCCCAAAGCCGCAATGATGCTCTTGAGTCCGTTGTGGCCTCCGGCGGATCCGCTTCGCCGCAGACGCAGCTTCCCTATGGGCAGCGAGACCTCATCGGATATGACCAGGATCCGCTCCGGCGGGACCTTGTAATATGCCGCCAGCGGTCCGACCGCTTCGCCCGAAAGGTTCATATAGGTCTGCGGTTTTACCAGCAGCACAGACTCTCCGCCCAGTTCACATCGGGCCGTGAGCGCTCGCGAACGCAGGCGGTCGATCCGTACCCCACAGGTCTTTTCCACGACGGAAGCCGTCATGAATCCCGCGTTATGTCGGCTGTTTTCATATTTCAGGCCCGGGTTGCCCAGAAACACTACCAACCAGCGGACTCCGCCGCTCCTGCCCGGAAGCAACATTGTTTTCCTCCCTTTCGGTCAGAAACCGATCACTCAAACAGCGGGGAGATCGTGACCTCCTCGTAAATACGGTCGATGGCTTCCGCAAAAATGGGCGCCACCGAAATATAGCCCACCTTGTCCAGATGCGGCTCGTTTTCCGGCCAGGGAATGGTATCCAGAAGCTGCAGTTCCTTGATGCAGCTCTTCTTCAGGCGCTCGATCGCCGGGTACGAAAGGACACCGTGGCTCGCGCAGGCATAGACTTCCTTCGCACCGCCGACCTCGACCAGAGCTTCCGCCGCACCGCACAGGCTGCCGGCCGTATCGACCATGTCGTCCAGAAGAATGACGGTACGCCCGCGTACATCACCGATAATGTTCATGACCTCGCTCTGGTTCGCCTTTTCACGGCGCTTGTCCACGATAGCAAGATCCACGTCCAGCTTATGCGCAAACTGACGCGCACGCGCCACACTGCCCACGTCGGGGGATACGACAATGACGTCATCATTGCCCTTGCCGAACTTCTTCAGATAGTGGTTCGCAAACAGCGGCGCACCGCGCAGATTGTCTACGGGAATGTCAAAGAAGCCCTGGATCTGATTGGCATGCAGGTCCATGGTGAGAACACGGTCCGCGCCCGCTTCCGCGATCAGGTTCGCGACCAGCTTGGCAGAGATGGGGTCACGGCTCTTGGCTTTTCTGTCCTGACGCGCATATCCGAAATAGGGGATCACCGCCGTGATTCGGCCCGCCGACGCACGACGCATGGCGTCGATCATGATCAGCAGTTCCATGAGATTGTCGTTCACCGGCTTGCAGGTCGGCTGTACGATGAATACGTCCGCGCCGCGTACCGGTTCCAGAACCGTCAGCGCCACTTCACCGTCTGCAAAAGACCCTACCTCAGCCTGTCCCAGTTCCAAACGGAGGTTCTTGCAAATACCCAGCGCCAGCTCCCGGTTCGCACTGCCGGTGAATACCTTGATCTCTTTCCCGTGTGCAATCATTTCTATCAACCTTTCCCTATGTATGTAATATATACTTTCCTTTCCGGAAAAACCCAGCCATTTTACTATTATAACAGATGTCTGCCGTATTGAAAAGACCCACTGAAAAAAAACCGCGGCTCTTTACAAGGAGAAAAAGTTTGGATATAATAATAAAATATGGATGTTTAAACTTTATATCTAAGGATGGTCATCATGCTGGAATTTGAAGAATACAAAGTGAAACTGAACGCCCTGCAGCCCACGCTCGAACACCTCGGCGCAGCCCTCAAACTGGATGAGTCCAGGGCCGAGATCGCCGAACTCGAAAAGGAAAGCGCCGCCGAAGGTTTCTGGAACGACATGAACCGCAGCCAGAAGGTGCAGAAGCGCCTCAAACAGCTGCAGAACAAATGTGCCAAATATACCCATCTCACCAGTATGTGGGATGATCTCATGACCCTCTGTGAGATGGCCCTCGCCGAAAACGACGACTCCATGCTCGAGGAACTGCAGGAAGAATATGCCGCTCTGGAAGAATCGCTGGAGACCATGCGTCTGGCCACGCTGCTGGCCGGTGAGTACGATGCGAACAACGCCATCCTCACCCTCCACGCCGGCGCCGGCGGCACCGAGGCGCAGGACTGGGCCTCCATGCTCTACCGTATGTATACCCGCTGGGCCGAGCGTCACGGATATAAATACACCCTGCTCGACTGGCTGGACGGCGAAGAAGCCGGCATCAAATCCGCCACCATCAAGATCGAGGGCGAAAACGCCTACGGCTACCTCAAGAGTGAACACGGTGTCCACCGCCTCGTCCGTATCTCGCCCTTCGATGCCTCCGGCCGTCGTCACACCAGTTTCTCCGCCGTCGAAGTCATGCCCGAGATCACCGATACCGGTGAGATCGAACTGCGCGACGAAGATATCAAAATGGACGTCTACCGTTCTTCCGGCGCCGGCGGCCAGAAAGTCAACAAAACCTCTTCCGCCGTCCGTCTTACCCATCTCCCCACCGGCATCGTCGTCTCCTCGCAGGTCGAACGCAGCCATTTCCAGAACCTGGAAAACTGCCGCGACATGCTCCGCGCCCGCCTCGCCGAGATCAAGGAACGTGAACACCTCGAGAAGATTTCCGATATCAAGGGCGTGCAGATGAAGATCGAATGGGGCAGCCAGATCCGCTCCTACGTGTTCATGCCCTATACTCTGGCCAAAGATACCCGCACCGGATTTGAAAACGGCAATATCAATGCTGTTATGGACGGCGATATCGATGGCTTCATCAACGCATTCCTCACCATGAAGGTCTCCGAGTAATGCCATGAAAAAGATCGGAACCGTTTTCCTCCGCCTTTTGGCGGTCGTCCTGCTGGTCGGAGTCTGGTTTACCGTCTCCAGCCCCCTCCCCTCCGCATCGTCTGACATAAGCTCCGACCCCACTGCCGCGCCGGAGATCTCCGAACAGCCGGAAGCATCCCCCGAAGCGACCCCGGATCCCACACCCACTCCGACTCCCACCCCCGAACCTGAACCGGAGATCTTTACGCTCAGTTTCGTCGGTGACTGTACCCTCGCCAGCAATCAGTATTATGTGGGTACCGCTGTGGGTTACGAAGGCGTTGTAGGCACAAACTATGCCTACCCCTTCGCGGAGACGCTCCGGTATTTCGAAGATGACGATTTTACTTTCGCCAATCTGGAATGTCCGCTCACCACCTGCACCACCATCGACCGCTCCAAAGCCTTCTATTTCCGCGCGGACCCCTCGTATGTCAATATACTCACGGAGGGCAGTGTGGAATTCGTGAGTCTCGGCAACAACCACGCCCTCGACTACACCCAAGCGGGCTATGACGAGACGAAGGAGGTCCTCCAAAACGCCGGGATCGGCTATGCCGGGCGCGACGAATGGGCGCTCTATGAAACAGAGTCCGGCCTCGTCATCGGCGTATACGCCGTCTCCTTCGGCACGACGGAACAGGTCCGCACGGGTGTCAAAGCCGTGCGCGACGCCGGCGCGGAATTCGTGATCGCCGCCATCCACTGGGGCACAGAAGGGTCCTACGACGTTACCGATGACCAGATCACTCTGGCCCATGCTGCCGTGGAGGCCGGCGCCGACTTCGTGTACGGCAGCCACCCCCATACGCTCCAGCCTGTCGAACTCTATGAGGGCGTCTATATCTATTACTGCATCGGCAACTGGACCTTCGGCGGCAATACCAATCCCCGCGATAAGGATACCGTGATCGTCCGGCTGACCGTTACGCGTGAAATTGACGGCACCGTCTCTGTCACGGATGTGGAAAACATCCCCTGTGCCAGCAGCGGCACTACCGATACCAACAATTATCAGCCCGTTCCTTATGATCCCGACAGCGAAGGATACCAGCGCGTCCTCGACAAACTCGACGGCAGCTTCACGGGCGCAAATCTCAATATCACCTATGCCTACGGTGACGAGTAATACATAAAATGACCCCGGACGATAACGTCCGGGGTTATTTTAACCTTAAAGTTCCTTACCCGACCTGCAAACCACAGGTCGGGTTTTTTCTGTCCTGCTCTGGGGGGCAGCTGTACGCACCGGAGTATATAGAAGTATGCCCTTACCGTTCGGCAAATCGGAATATGGCGGGCCTTCCGGTTATTTTTTTGCAATTACGATCGGCTGATAAAAGCCCGTTTCTTCCGGGAACTTCCATATCACTTCGCTGCAGCCTTCCGCGGTCAGCAAACTTGTCAGGTCCTCTCTCCTGGTCGCCCTGTATTCGCAGTCAAATCTGCTTACTTGCAGCGTTTCTTCATCGTCAATGATATACTGAGTCAGTTTATAATGATCCCCGTCCCAGTTCCATGTCTGGAAAGACACCCTCTGCCCTTTGTCTGTCTTATGGATATACGGCGGAGAGTAAGGCGGCTTATCCCTGAGCAGAGCATCATAATCCCGGATACTGCCGACAAAGATCCCGTTTTCCTTCAGCTGATTGGTAATGCTCCCGATCGCTCTGCCCAGATCTTCGCCTGAAAGCATATGGGGCAAGGCATTATCCATGCAGATCACGATATCGAACCGTTCCGGGAAAGTTTCCGACAGAGCGCAGAAGTCAGCATGTTCAAACCGAATCGTTACATGATTGTTTTCGGCTCTTACCTTTGCTTCCGCAAGCTCTCCGTCGCTGATATCCGAAGCGGTCACGGTATATCCAAGAGCGGCAAGCCCGATCGCCTGCGTTCCGATCCCGCAGGCACAGTCCAGAATATGCGCCGACCTGTCAAGCCCGTTTTCCCGAAAGAGTTTGTCCAGAATGACTGCCTGTTCATGAGTCGCAGATTGCCAGTCAAGAAACAGCTTGTCGTATTGAGTGGACAGATTATCATAAAAGGTCTGTGTGATATCCACGCGAATATCTCTCCTGTCTGATTCATATTTATCGGTCTGTTCCTTTGCATAGTATCACACGAAGGCCGGGCATACAAGAACAGGCACAGCGGATGAAACCGCTGTGCCTGAAATTTGTTTTACGGTCCTCCGGCCCACGGTCGGAGATTTTTTGTCGGAACAACAGGGGAGACCCCGGGAATTTTTACGCCGTTTCCGTTGAGGCGGCTTTCTCGAGGCCAAGCTGCTTCACCGCATCCTCACGCATTTTATACTTCAGGATCTTGCCGGCGGCATTCATCGGGAAGCTGTCCACAAAGGCCACATACCGCGGCGTCTTATGCCGCGCCATGTGCGAAGCCACATAGCCCTTCAGCTCGTCGGCCGTCATGCTCTCGCCTTCTTTCAGGATCACGCAGGCCATGATCTCCTCACCGTAGGACTGATCCGGTACGCCGATGACCTGTACGTCACTGACCTTCGGGTGCGTATAAATGAATTCCTCGATCTCCTT
>JAUMXS010000159.1 GCA_030528965.1 Eubacteriales bacterium | reverse complement strand
AACCTGTGCGCTGCCGTTGTGCTGGAGTCTGCCGTTTGCCCGTTTTGCCCGCCATTTGCAGCGGGTGGGATGTGCCGTGGCCGGCTGGTCCGGAGCGGAGAAGCTGAGCCGCCGTAAAAGCATGATTGTGACGGATGCGGATCTGTTCCCGCCCGGAACCATTCAGCTCAACGGCATCAAGATCTATGGTGAGGAGCGCCGTAAGGTCGCATCCTATGCCGCTGCCATGGCAACCCAGTCCGGCTGCGGACTGGAGCGTTTGTTTGATAGCCTCCTGCATACGGAAAATGCCCATAAGGTCACCATGCACGACTTCCGCTTCTATGAAGAAGGCGGCTGGGCCGGTGAGATCCATGGTGAGACGGTTCTGATGGGCACGGCCTCCTTTATGCGTAAAATGGAAGTCCGTATCCCGGGCGATATCAATCTCAAGACCGGTATGTTCCTGGCGGTAGACCGCCAGCTGGTAGCGGTTTTTGCGGTGAAGTACAATCCGGCTGAGAATGTGGATTTTGCTTTGCGGCTGATGCGAAGCAGCCATATTCTGCCAATCCTGGCCTCCCGTGACCCGAACATTACGCCGGGCCTTCTGAAGCGGAAGTTCCACAAAGGCGTAAAGGTGGAGTATCCGAATCTGACGGACCGTATGGCTCTCAGTGAGGCAGAGCAGGACCGGGATCTGCCCCGGGCACTGCTGTTCCGCGAGGGACTGATGCCCTATGCGGAGACTGTGGCAGGCAGCCGTCGCCTGTGTCAGGCGGTTCGCCGAAGCACGGCCATCGCGCTGGCGGGCAGCATTCTTGGAACGCTGCTGGTGTTCTATCTGGTGTTCCAGGGGGCGTATCTGATGATCACGCCTCTGGCGGTGGAATTATTCCTGCTGCTGTGGACGCTGCCGGTCTTCCTTCTGGCGGATTGGACCGGACGATATTGACCTGCGTAATCGGATACTTTAATAAAGAAACGATTTACAATGAAGAATTTATGGAAGTCGGGGCGGGAAAACCGCCCCGATTTTTTGCGTCTGTGACAAAAAAAGGGGGTGTTTTTTCGACCTCCTGCCCAAAATGGGGAACCTGCCAAAATTGTGGTTGTATTAACGGGGGAATCGTTGTATAATTCTTACATTGAGGTTTTTGACAAATGTCGAATGACCCTGGCACAGTCCGGTGTGATTCCCGGGCTGTTTGACCGCACAACATAAGGAGTGGAATGAACAATGAGCTATTCTGTACAGAACATCCGTAACGTCTGCCTGCTGGGCCACAGTGGCAGCGGCAAGACCTCCCTGGCGGAGAGCCTGCTTTATATGACTGGTGCCCTGGATCGCATGGGCCGCACCGCAGACGGTAACACTGTTTGTGACTATGATCCCGAGGAGATCAAGCGCCAGATTTCTCTGGGCACTTCTGTCGCTCCCGTGGAATATAAGGGCTGCCGTATCAACGTGCTGGACACCCCGGGCGCATTCGATTTTGCCGGCGAAGTGATGGAAGCACTGCGTGCTGCTGACGCCGCCATCATCGTCTGCTCTGCAAAGGACGGCATCTCTGTCGGCCTGGAGAAGGCTTGGAAGTATTGCGAAGAGCGCAACATGCCTCGTTTCATCTATATCTCCAAGACTGACGAAGAGAACTCTGACTACAACGCAACCTTCGAGGCTCTGCGTGAGCGTTACGGCAACAAGATCGCTCCCGTCAGCGTGCCCATCTGGAACTCTGATAAGAAGGTTACCGGCGGTATCGACGTTCT
>JAUMXS010000158.1 GCA_030528965.1 Eubacteriales bacterium | reverse complement strand
GATACTTGCGTGAAAACAGGCAGAAAGAGAATGAAGAAAAGATGAAAAATATTGTTTTGATTGGTATGCCGGGCACAGGAAAGAGCGTTGTTGGACGCGCACTGGCTGATCGGCTGGAATATACCTTTGTGGATGTAGATGATCTGATCGTGGCGGATGCCGGTAAAACACTGCCCCAGATTCTGAGAACGGACGGTCTGGAGGAGTTTCTGAAGATCGAGGCTCGTGTGGGTGCTTCACTGAAGCGGGAAAATACGGTCATCGCCACCGGTGGAAGTCTGGTGCTCTCGGACGAGGCTATGGAAAATCTGAAAGAAAACGGTGTTGTGGTTTGGCTGGAGACCCCAATCGGAACGATCAGTGACCGTATGCCGGATGACCTGACGGATCGCGGAATTGCAGCACCCGGCGGCATGACGATTCGGGAAATTTATGAATACCGGCTTCCTCTCTATGCAAAGCATGCAGATTTGATTGTCGCCAGCAAAGACGGTGAGAGCAATACGGCTCAGCAGGTAGAGGACATTATGCGTACCGTAGGAATTGAGTTGTAACCCTGTAAAAGCAGTTCAGGACAAAGCCATCTTTTCAGATGACTTTGTCCTGTTTTTTATCCGCAATATCGGCAGGCGGCAAGAGCTGCAACTGCGCCATCGGCGCACGCAGTCGTAAGCTGACGAACTTCCTTGGCGCGGCAATCGCCCGCGGCAAATACGCCTGCCGCAGGAGTTACGCAGGATTCATCAGCGGGAATAAAGCCAGTCTCGTCGGCAACGTTCAGCGCCTGAGCCAAAGCGCCTTCCGGCTGCTGGCCGACGGCCTGGAACAGACCGTTTACAGCAAGTTCGGTAATCTCGCCGGATACCGTGTTTTTCAGCTTCAGACCTGTCAGCGCGCTGTCGCCCAGGAGTGCTTCCACAACAGTGTCCAGTAAGAACGTGACATTGTCCCGTTTACGCAAGGCATCCACCAGGATCGGGTCGGCGCGGAATTCGCTGCGGCGATGGATCAGCGTCACATGACGGCAGACATCGGACAGGAACAGAGCGTCCTGCAGAGCGGTATTGCCGCCGCCGCAGACAGCGGTATCGCGGCCAGCATAAAAGGCGCCGTCGCAGACTGCGCAGTAGGAGATACCGGCCAGCGTTTCTTCACCCTCAAGTCCGAGAGAACGGTGCTTCATACCGGTGGCCAGGATCAGCGCTGTGCAGGTATAGGTGTTGTAATCTGTGATAACGGTTTTTGGCGTGCCATCGTGGATTTCAAGAACTTCTTCCAGCTCCAGACGAGCCCCCAGTTCATCTGCCTGTGCATACAGACGGTCTGCCAACTCGGCACCGGAGATGCCAGGCATAGCAGGGAAGTTATCCACCTTGGGAGAGGATGCAATCTGACCGCCGATCGTGGCTTTTTCAAGAATCAGGACAGATTTTCCGGCACGGCGGGCATAGACAGCGGCAGTTAGACCGGCAGGGCCTCCACCGATGATGATAATGTCAAAAAATTCGTTCATGGGGCACCTCTCTGGAATGGAATCGAAAGAAGAAAATACATAGCGCATAACCGTATAAATTATACAATATGAAAGGTCAGATATCAAGCGCGAGTCAATAGTTTGACGAAAAAACTCTGGAAAAGACCAGAAAAAGAGCCGCCTCAGCTTGAGGCGGCTCTTCGATTTTGCGTAAGAATCAGAGGCATTCTGCCATGTTTATCGGCTTACTGCTTGTTGTCCACGGAGAACTTCTTAATGGCGGAAGCGCCCACCAGTTT
>JAUMXS010000157.1 GCA_030528965.1 Eubacteriales bacterium | reverse complement strand
ATGTCCATTCCGTCCTCAAGCAGGGGCATCTTTCCGGCGCTTCCGCCGTCAGCTCCCCAGTTCTTTCGGAATGCTTCAACCCATCTTTTCTTTGTCTCATCATCCCACGGTGCAACATCTTTTGGCCTTGTGATGTAGGCGTTGAACCGTCCGGAGCTCTTCCAGATCTGTGTTCTGAATTTATCCGCCTGCATCTGTTCGATGAGTGTCTGTCTCAATGCCGTGATAGGTCCTTGATAGGATCCCGGAGCAGTGGGACAGTACATTTTGAACTGCACGAACTCTGAACGGGGGATATCAAATGTGGATCCTCCGTCGCGAGTCCTGACAGTTATCTTATCAAGTCCATAGACGGTCTTTGCGTCAGAGTCTTCGATCCAATCGCGGGGAATGATGCGCATCTGGTACCCGGATTCAGAGAACCTGTCGGGGATCACCCACACAAAAGCTGTGCCGAACAGGTAAAACTCGATCATGAGAGCATTCCAGAACTCATATTCCGTCTGATCGTTGTTCGGTTTCCACAAGAGCTTTGCCGCCACGGAGTCGCGATCGCGCTGCCTGTCGGTCTCGCTGTTCCTCTTGTACAGCTTCAAAGGGAGCTGTGCGATAGAGTCAGCAAGGAACGACACCACAGCATGAAGGTTCGCCTGTGTCGAATACAGTTCTCTGGGAGTCAGCCCCTCTGCCTGAGGGTACGCTTCCGGAGTCAGTTCGATCCTGTAGACCGATGAACCGCTCCCTGCGAAGAGGGAACGAAACCAAGTTCCTAAGCCCATAATTTACCTCACACGAATATCAGGCTTGCGCCCGAGGCGTAAGCAGACTCATATATCTTTGAATCCTTCTTCAGCGCTGTCGCGCCTGAGAAGGCCATGATGCACGCATACAGTGATGATATGTCATCCGGTGACTTCGTTCTGTCGGGAAGCTGGACACCTCCGCCGATGTTCCGGAGCTGCATCGTTTTTGCCGCTCCGTCCATAACAGGCTGAGGTAGATGGAATATCCTTGCGCCGCCTCTGTTTTCCTCGGGAGCAGAGACCGCTATCGCGTCCCAGAATCTTCCCCATCCTCCGGTCAGATCGTTGCCCTCGATGGCGATTCTTTTCACTCCCGGAATAGTGCAGAGCTGTTCAGCGAAGCCCGTCACCGGTGCGCCTCTGCCCTGAAAACATAGATTCATATCACCACGGACAGCTCTTTGTCTGAACCATCCTTCAGCCCAGTCACAGCCAATGCGTCTTGCTATGACTTCGATGTGCCAGTTGCCGTCTTCACGTAGTCCGCATACACCTATGGAAGTCCAGCGACGGTCCGCGCTCATGTCGATCCCGTAAAAGAGTTCTGAATCGGCTGCAATGAATGATTCTTTGTCAATTCCGCCGTCCCATGCTCCGTCAGGGAACGGAGCGGGCAGGATCGTCTCAACCTGCTGGCACATGCATTCCGACCGGAATTTGTTTTCCGGGAAGGTTGATCTGTTCGCCATGAGTGCCCTCATTGTCAATTTACCGTATCCGAGAGCGGGATTTGCCTGAGCGAGTGCCATCTCATCGTTGGTCTTTGCTCCGTCCGGAGAAGACCACTCAAACAGTCCGATCTCTGATCCGTCTATATCATCACCGCCCAGGTCGAGAGCAGTGGTGCCGTCAATGACTGCTATCGCCTTGGAGCGTAATTGTCTCAAAACTATCGAATCGGGATCACCGGCATTGGAGAAGCAGACGATCAAGCCGTTCGGTTTTGCATTGGTGGAAGCTGCTGCCGCTGACCATGTT
>JAUMXS010000156.1 GCA_030528965.1 Eubacteriales bacterium | reverse complement strand
ATGACGGGATGGATGGTAAGGAGGTTTGCTTATGAGTGAGTCCGGCAATGTCCTGATGAAAGCAGACCATGTAAAAGTATATTTTAAAGGAAAAAATCGCCGTGAAGGGATAGTCCGCGCTGTTGACGATGTTTCTTTTGAGATCATGCGCGGAGAAACCTTTGGCGTAGTAGGGGAGAGCGGATGTGGTAAGTCCACTCTGGGTCGCGCTCTGGTTCGGCTTCTGACTCCCACGAGCGGCGATATTTATCTTGAAGACAATAAAATATCTTCCATGACCGGACAGGCTCTTAAGTCCATGCGGAAAGATGTTCAGATCATTTTTCAGGATCCCTCGGCCAGTCTGAATCCCAGACGCACCATTAAGCAGATCCTGATGGAGCCGTTTGAGATTCACGATCTGAACAACAGCAAAGAAGATATAGATCAACGCATTGAAGAGCTGATCCAGCTTGTTGGTCTGGACCTGTATCACCTGAGCCGTTATCCGCATGAGCTGTCCGGCGGTCAGAAACAGCGTGTTGGCATCGCCCGTGCGCTGGCGCTGAATCCCAAGATTATTATCTGTGACGAGGCTGTTTCCGCGCTGGATGTTTCCGTTCAGGCACAGGTTTTGAATCTGCTTCAGGAACTGAAAAAGAAGTTTAATCTGACATATTTCTTTATTTCGCATAATCTGAATGTTGTATATCAGGTCAGCGACAGAGTAGCGGTAATGTATCTGGGTAAAATAGTGGAACTGGCCGATTATGACCAGCTCTATGAAAAGAGATATCACCCCTACACAGAAGCACTTCTTTCTGCGATCCCCCGTGTGGACGCGGGAAAGAAAAGTCATCGTATTCATCTGGAAGGCGAACTTCCCAGTCCTTCCGATCCGCCCAGCGGCTGCCGATTCCATACGCGCTGTCCCAGAGCTACGGAACGATGCTGCCAGGAGGAACCGGAGTTCCGTGAACTGGAACCGGATCATTTCGTCGCCTGCCATTTGTACGAAAAAGCTTAGGAGATTCTGCCTGTATCCAGGCTTCTCAACATATTTAAGGAGGATTTATAATGAAAAGAAGAATGTTAGCCCTGCTTCTTGCGCTCGTTATGGTCGTTGGCCTGTGCGCCTGTGGCACCACCACCACTACCACTACTCCGGCCCCCGATGCCAGCACCGATACCGAGAACATAGTTGCTATCGCTATGGGCTCCGGCTTTGATACCATGGACCCGGGTCATTGCTATGAGAAGTATCCCGCTCTGGTTATCAATGCCTGCTACGAAAACCTGTTCAAGTTCTACTCCAACGATGGTGCTGCCGAGCCTTGCCTCGCCGAGACCTACGAGTTCTCCGAGGACAACCTGACTCTCACCATCACCCTGCGTGAGGGCGCCACTTTTGCCAGCGGTAACCCTGTTACCGCTGCTGACGTTAAGTTCAGCCTTGATCGTACCAAGAATCTGAAGGGCAATCCTTCTTTCATTACTGATACCATCGCCAGCGTTGAAACTCCCGACGAAAAGACCGTCGTCATCAATCTGACTCAGCCCGACTCCGCTATTACCTCCAAGCTGACCTACTCCGCTCTGGCCATTCTGGACAGCGCTGTTGTCATGGAAAATGGCGGCACCGCTGCTGAGGACGCTTCCACCACCGATACCGCTCAGGCTTACCTCGACACTACTTCCGCCGGCAGCGGTATGTATATCATGACCAGCTACATTCCCGATGATGAAATCGTCCTCGAGAGAAACCCCAACTACAGCGGCACTCCCACCAACGTTGACAAATATATCATTA
>JAUMXS010000064.1 GCA_030528965.1 Eubacteriales bacterium | reverse complement strand
TTGCTTGAAGAAGCAAGAACAGCCTTTACTGATCTGCTGAATAGTGGAGCAGAAATTACGCACAAAGCATTTGGGAAAGCACAGTTAATGGAGTTTTCCAATGGATATATTACTCTGTTTTTTGAGGCAAAAAATGAACAGAAAAAGTTCGTATTCCTATCCTCTTTGGCAGGCGGATTTATCAAAATTTCTTCCCCAGATTTTGATACGCTTCTTGAGAAATATCGTTCCGTTTTGAAATCAGAAACGAATGTTTCCAGACAACTGGAAATGGCAGTTAAAGCCCTTGAGCCGTATAAGGAATATCTCGATTAAAGCCAGAGCAGAAAAGGAGGAAATCAAATGCAAAAAGCGGTCATTGAGTTCAAAAAGATATATGAACATGATATGGATTTGTTGATTATCGAAGAATTCGCTTCTGACCGAAATTTTGCAAAGATTTTTCTTGATAAATTGCAATTGTCGGATGACTATACCATCCACAAAATCTCTCATTCTCTGGCAGATTCGGACGGCGAATCCGATATTTCGCTGATTCTCCAATACCCCGACAAGAGAGTTGCCTTGTTGATTGAAGACAAAATAGACGCACAAACGATGCCAGAGCAAAGCGAACGCTATCACAAACGCGCTCAAAAGTCCATTTCGCACGGAGAATATGATTGCTATTATGTTATGCTTGCCGCGCCCGCTGACTATCATAGAGAGCACGAGAACGACAGCAACGCCGCCTATGGGTATAGGATTTGCTATGAAGAGTTGCGAGAATATTTAGGAAACCAAGGCCATATGCGGGCGGCGGTCAAAGTGGCAATGATTGATTGCGCGCTAAAAGAGAAAAAGGCAGGGTATCAAGTCCAAGAAGTCCCCGCAGTAACAGAGTTTTGGATTAAGTTGCGGCGATTCTGCAAAGAAAACTATCCGCAGTTAAACATGGTCGGGGAAGATGCACCCAAAGGAGCGGCGGCAAGTTGGCCTGAGTTTCGTACTTCTCTCGGCACGATCAAGGTGATATACAAATCTCAAAAAGGTTATGTAGACCTTGAGTTTCCAAAATACGGCGATAACGTAGCGGATTTGCTTTCGAAAGTCAAAGGAAAAATGTCTGATTCTATGCAGATTTGGAAAACCGGAAAATCCGCAAGTGTTAGAATCGCCAATGATAAATGGACATTAGATTTCTCTCAGGATTTTGATAAATGTGCAGATATAATTTCTGAAATTTTACAAGCAGTTTCGAGTTTGTGCGAGTTTGCATCAACGCTGAATTACTCTGAACTTTATTAAAAAAGACCCCCATGTTTCAATTAACGAAACATGGGGGTCTCCCCTTTGTGACCTTAACTTAACAGATTTTTTCCTAAGTTAATGACATTGACCCTGAGGTCTTGTCCTTTTTTATGTTGTGAAAACACCCGGCTCAACCGGCTGTGCTGCTTTTCTGATTCGCCTGAAGATCCTGATACATCTCGTAGGATTCAAAGATCTGTACCCGCAAAAATCCGGTATATTCCTTTACTTCAAAGCCATTTTCATCATAATGCTTGGAACTGTGGGAGCTGAAGGACGCTCTGCAGTATCCCTCCGGAAGCTGAACCTCCTGCACCAAAACAGTGCTGCCATCGGGGAATTCTTTATCGAGGAACGCCTGATAAACCGCATCTTCGTTTTCAAAACCGCCGTAAAGCAAGGCCGCGAACACGATTTGCTGTTTCCAGTCCTCCCACGCAAGGAATTCCGAAGTTTTGTGCTGAGAGAAAGTCGTATACAGCATCGGCTTGCCTTTATAATCTGCGGAGGTAATGTCAGCGATAAGCGGAAGGCCTTTTTCGGGATTGTCGGGCTGTTCCGATTCACCGCGCACAACATAATGGACATACTTCGTCTGTCCCCGGGTTTGCATGGAGGGCTGTGATTCCGATTCGGAGATCGTTCCCGCCAGCCCGGCTGTTTCGAGAGCTTCCGTGAGCGCCTCCGCCTCTAACAGAGAAACAGGCTGAGAACTCCCGGCGTCTTTACAACCGGCCAGAGAGCAGAGCAAACAGAGAACGCAGGCCGAAAACAATAAATGTTTCCAATGCTTCATTCGATCATTCCTCCATCGATTGTTTTTATGTGCCTGCGTGAATGTATATACTTTGTCTTTTACCAGATATGGTCGACAGAGAGGGTGTCGGCGTCAAGGAGGAAATATTCATGAGAGATATAATCTTTTCCGGCGCCGATGGGGTCATCAAAGGTGACGTCCACATAGAGGGGTTCGGCTTCGCCGGTGAAGTACAGGACGTTCCATGCATGAGAACTCCAGCCGGAAATGCCGTAGGAGGTACCGGTCACGATCTCACAGTGCAGTCCGGCGCGGCAGCAAAGCAGATAATAGAGCTCCGTATAAGCCTGACAGACACCGACGCCGTTATCGAGCAGGCCCTTAAAACTCCAGGAGAGCTGGCCGTAAGCGGAACTGCCGTTTACGGCGGTGGTGTCATATTCGTAATTCAGGACCATATAGTCATGCAGCGCACGGGCGATTTCCCGTTCGGACATCCCGGGGCTGATGCACGAAGCGATGATCTCATCAAGGATTGCGAGATAATGCTTTGCCTCGGAAGACAGCCGGTTTTCATCCGCACCGCGGACAGCGCCGTTCATGTAGTCAAAGAGGCTGTAGGAATACTCGACGGAGAGGATGCCGGTTTGATCGTAATAGGTGCAGTAGAAGTAGGAGCGATGATAAAACTCATCCATGTAGGCGGTCAGGTCTTTAAGGGAAAAGGGCAGACCGCAGAGAGTGACGCTGTAGCTGTCCTGCAGGGCAAAATATGCGGCGGTGGCAATTGCGGTCCATGTGTCGAAGTCCCAGACTTCCATGTTTTCCCGGTAATCGGACCAGAGGAAGCCCGAGGCCGGGTTGGGCGGAAGGACGGGCGTAACGACGGCAGGGAGGGGCTCGAAGGTCAAACGACGGTCGGGGTCTGCGGCACGCAGAAGGACAGCGGCGGCCTCCTCGCGCAGGATGGGGCTGTCGGGACGGAAGGAGCCGAGCTCATCCGAACCGGTCAGAACACCGGCCCGATAGAGAAGGAAAACGCAGGAAGCGTAGCTGTCGTCTTCGGAAACGTCGGGAAGAGCTTCCACGGTGTTGATGGCGGGATAATTCTGCTCAGGCTGAGCGAGGGCAAAGAGAACGGCGACTTCCCAGCGTTTGGCGGCGCGGCCATAGTCCCGATCATCGATCAGATCGAGCATGCCGTGATTCTCGGCATAGCTGACATAGGGGGCATACCAAGGGGAAGCGTCAGACTCCGTATCACCGCCGGCGTGCATGCGCACAGCCATGACCACGGCCTGAGCGAGGGTGATGTTTTCCCGAATGCCGAATCGGCCGTCTCCCATGCCTTCCATGAGGCCGGCTTCGACGACGCCCCGGATGACTCCCTGATGATCGTCACCGTACCAGGCGCTTTCCTGTACATCCTCGAACATGCCGGGGGAATAGACAGAGGCGGCAGAAGCCGCGGGCAGCATACAGAGAACCAGGGCCAGACAAACCAGCCAAGCCGAAAAACGCTTCATCAGGCAGCATCCTCCTCATTGGATTCGGGGGGTGGAGTGATTTCTTCGGGGGCCTCGGATTCATCGGGATCCGAGGGGTCGGGGGCCGGGGGATCAGAGGACGGGGGATCAGAGGGAGCGGGCGTCGGAGAAGGAGTCGGAGTGGGGGTGGTTTCCGGGGTTTCGGTTACTTCCGGATCTTCCGTTTCTTCGGGCTCCTCACTTTCCTCCGGGTCCTTCACATCGCCGAAGAGGTTGGTGGGCGACTGCCAGGTGGGGGTCGGGAAAGAAAGGATCTCCAGATTTTCGTGCAGAGGCATCATGATTTTCTTCCAGATCTGGCAGGCGGGGTTGCCGTAGAAATACATAGCCTCGGGGGATTCGTAACCGGTCCAGACGGCGGCAAGATAATAGGGGGTATAGCCCACGAACCAGCGGTCCTGATCAAAAGAGGTGGTGCCGGTTTTGCCGGCGACGGGCATTTTGCCCCAGCCGAAGGAAGCCTCGGAACCGGTACCGTAGGAGGCGGCCGCATAGAGCATATCGGTGATGTTCCGGGCGGTCTGCTGTTTGAGGGCGGTGGAGGTCTCGGTTTCGTTGCTGAGGACGACGTTTCCTTCACTGTCAGTGACAAGGGAATAGGTGCGCAGTCGGGTGAGCATACCGTCGTTTACGAAAGCGGTATAGGCCTGCGCCATTTCACGAACGGTGACGCCGTAGGTGAGCTGACCGAGGCAGAGGGGAGCATAGTTGATATCGGATTCGACGAGGGATTCATATCCGAAGCGTTCGGTCAGGTATTCGTAAGACACGGCGGGTGTGAGCTTGTCAAGGATCTGGGCAGAGACGGTATTGATGGAATTGATAAGCGCGGTGCGGATGTTGATAGCACCCATGTAGCCATAGTTGGCGTTATGGGGCAGCCAGTTGGTGTGTTCGAGCTTGACCTTGTCGGGGCCCTCGTCGAGGACCTTGGTGCTTTGGGTGATGAGGCCGAGGTCGAAGGCGGGGCCGTAGACGGCGACGGGCTTAAAGGAGGAGCCGGCGGGACGGTGCATATCGGTGGCATAGTTCCAGCCGTAATTCTGGGTTTTGGTGCCGGTGCCGCCGGCGACAGCCTTGATATCGCCGGTATAGGGATCGGCAATGATCATAGCGGACTGAAGGGGCTGTCCGCTGATGGAATAATAGGCCTGAGGCAGTTGGGAAGGATCCTGATACACGCTGTCGACGACATTCTGGAAGTTCATATCGATGCAGGAATAGATCTGCAGACCGCCCTGCGTAAGGAGGAGGTTAGCGGCGCTGCGGGACATACCCTTTTTCTCCATGAGGTCGTTGAGGACGTCGGAGGTGACCATTTCGACATAGTAGCTGTAGATCTCCTGCTCAAAGGCATCGTTTTCACCGCGGGCAAAGACGAGTTCCTCTGCGACGGCGGCTTCATATTCCTCATAGGAGATCATTTCCTGATCGTACATTTCATAGAGGATGATCTCCTGCCGTTCCTTATTGTTCTTTTCACTGGCAAAGGGGCTGAAGCGGGAGGGGTTGTTGGTGATGCCGATGATGGCGGCGCATTCGGCGAGGGAGAGTTCGGAAAGGTCTTTATCGAGGTAATTTTTCGCGGCGGTATAGACGCCGTAGGAGCCGCCGCCGAAATAGACCATATTGAGATAGGACTCGAGGATCTCGTCTTTGGTATGGGTTTTTTCGAGTTCGAGGGCCCGGAAGATCTCACGCAGTTTTCGCTGGACGGAAATATCATTGTCACCGGTGGTGTTTTTGAGCAGCTGCTGGGTAATGGTGGAACCGCCGAAGTCATTTTTCATGGTGAGGAACATATTGGCAAAGGCGCCCACGGTTCGATACCAGTCCACGCCCTTGTGTTCATAGAAGCGCTTATCTTCGATGGCAACGGCGGCTTTTTTCATGTAATCGGGGATATCATCGAAATCGACCCAGATACGGTCCTCGGTACTGGCGAGGGTAGTGAGTTCATGAGGCTCGCCGTTGGAGTCATAATACCAGACGGTACTGGAGAGGGAGACGGAGAAGTCATCGATATCGACGGAGATCTCGGAAGACAGGTTGGTTTTGACATAATAGGCGAAGATGCAGGTAAAGAGCAGTCCGGTCGTCAGGAAGATGAGCAGGACAGACATGATGACTTTGACAGCCGTGCGAAAGACACCTCCGAAGACGGAGGCGGCGGCGTTGGAGCCGACGGCAGCGATACGGCGGGCCTTTTTGCTTTTAAAATCCATAATAGGAAACCTCCCACGCCCCAAAGAATGAAAACCGGGGCAGAAAGTAACAAAGTAACAAGGAAGAGATTAGCCGGACATTACATTATAACATGCATTTGTTTGAAAGTATACTTACAAACGGAAAAAGTTCGTCCGCGAGAGTGTATGGCAGCATTATGCGCCCGGAGTGCATCAAATTTGAAAAAAAGGAGGGGAATGTATACTTTTTTTCGGGAAAGGGTAAGCTTTTTCCGGAGGGATGCACATGAAATCATACGGAAAGCATAGAATAACAGGGATGATAGCCTCGGTGATGCTGCTGGGAGCGGTATCGGCAGGGGCGTTGGCGGCGGCGCGCATTCCGGAAGAGCCGGAAGGAACGGAAGGACCGGACGCGGCCGGGAGTTATATACTCCGGGAGCTGGAGGGATACATTGCGGTGTATGAAGAGGGAGAAAAACGGCGCGAACCGCTGCTTGTAACGGACATAGAACTGCGAAATCTGCCGGAAGCGGACAGAGAGGAATTGCGCAGGGGGATGGCGGCGGAAAGTCATGCGGAACTGATGCAGCTTCTGGAGGATCTGGGGTCATAGGAGAAAGAAACTGATTGCAATTGGGGCCGAAAAGAGTTATAATAAAGACGCAGAGGACGGCTGGGAAAACGGCCGCCGACGCAGAGTTACTGACGAAATACGGAGGTGCGTATGAGCGAAGAGTTCGGCGGCAATTTTGTGACGATTGTCGATGAAGAGGGCGAAGAGTTCGAACTGGAGATCCTGGATGAACTTGAGCTTGACGGAACGCTGTATCGTGCGTTTCTTCCTGCGGACATGGAAGACACGGATCCGGATTTCGGCATCATTCTTCTGCGGGTAGAACCGGAAGGAGACGAGGAGCTGCTTGCGTCGATAGACGACGAGGAAGAGCTTGACCGGGTATACGCCCAGTTTATGGAAATACTCTTTTCCGATGAAGAGGATGCCGGAGAGGAACCCGAGGAGTAAAAGGCTCCCGGGAGCGAGACGTAGGATAGGGCAGTCTGAGAAAAGGCATACGAAGAATCGGAAAAAACATCCTGCGGTGTGCGTGGCAAATGGGCTTCTTTTGAACCCACATTTTTGAAACGGGACGCCGAGCTCCTGCGGTGGATTGCAGGCCTCCCGGCGCGGTTTCGGACCGCGTTGGAAGTTGGAAGCGAGGTAACTGCGGGGAGGTGACCCACCTGCCGAGTCGTGCAGGTTTCAAACGAGTCCCCACGGCATTGCGGGTAGGGCCGTCGAAAGACGGCCCTTTTTTATTTTTCTGTACATTTAAAATATAAGCAAAAAACCCCTCCGGGCAAAGCCGGAGGGTATCCGAAAAACAATGGATCCGGCCTGTGGTTACGATCACAGGCCGGATCTTTGTGTTTTATATATTGTGCCGGAACGGCCGCGCCAAAGCCTCGGGCGGACCGAGGGAGAGAACTCCCCACCCAAGGCTCCCCTTGTGCAAAGGGTCAGACTGACTGAACTTGGCTCTCCCTTTGAGAGAGCTGGCGGCGAAGCCGACTGAGAGGGCCTTGGCTCTCCCTCTGGGAGAGCTGTCACCGCAGGTGACTGAGAGGGCCTCCGCGCCCCAAGGCTCCCTTGTGCAAAGGGCGCGACGCGTTAAGAAAACATGCCGGGGGCATGTTTTTAGCCAAAGCGGGAGCAATCTATGATTGCGACCCGGGCCGGAGGC
>JAUMXS010000063.1 GCA_030528965.1 Eubacteriales bacterium | reverse complement strand
CGATAATCAGAATACGGAGCCGACACAGACAACTGAACCGACTCCCGAACCGACGCCGACCCCTGTCATCTATCGGCACCCGCTCACCGGCGAGATCCTGGAGGAGCCTTATGGCAGCGCACGTCCTTATGCCGTCATGGTCAACAACATCATCTATGCCCAGCCGCAGTGCGGCATCTCTCAGGCAGACATCATTTATGAGGTTCTGGCCGAAGGCGGCATCACCCGTATGATGGCCATTTTCTCCGACCTGTCGGATGTTCCCTCCCTCGGCAGTATCCGAAGCATCCGCAGTTATTACGTCGATATCGCCATGTCCTATGACGCCATTCCTATCCATGCCGGCGGCAGCTATATGTCCTATACGTATATGGACCAGCTCGGTGTGCGGAATATCGACGGCTGCATCGGCGACTATAACGCCTTCTACCGCGATTCCAGCCGTATGACCTACGGTGTGGAACACAGTCTGTTCACCACCGGAGAGAGACTGCTCTCGTATATGGACGGCCTGAGTGATCTGCGGCGGGAGCATGACGGAGAGTTTGACTACGGTCTGCGGTTTACCGAAGACGCGGTACCCGAAGGCGAAACCGCCAAATCCGTTACTGTCACCTTCACCGGCGGAAAGACGACCGGCTTTACCTACAACGAAGAAACCGGACTCTACTCCGCCTCGCAGTACGGCGGCGCCTATTACGACGGCAACACTTTCGGAACACTGACCTTCCGCAACGTTATCGTCCTCTACGCCGATACCGCCACCATCGACGGCGATGGACGTCTGGACGTGGTCCTGACCGGCAGCGGTGAAGGCCAGTATGCCTGCGGCGGATCCTACACCGATATCAGCTGGAGCCGTGAGGGTCTGTACTCTCCCTTCTCCTACGAGTTTGCCGACGGCAGTGAGTTTGAGATCAGCTCAGGAACCACCTATATCTGCATCGTCCCGACCGGCAGCACCGTCACCTTTGAGTGATACTCAAAACTCAATACGGACAGCATTATTCCCAGTCTTTCCAGACCTCCGGCCGGTAGCCCACTGTGGCTTGCCGGCCGTTGCGTACTATGGGAGTTCGCAGCAGGCGGGGATCTTCCAGAATTTTTTCCAGTTTATCCTCTTCATAGGCGAGGTACTGCAAAAGGGCATAATCTTCTGCCTTGTCGTTGAGAAGATTATCGAGTCCCACGGCGTTTTTCACGCTCGTCAGTTCTCCGCGGCTGATACCGAATTTCATAATATCAATGCTCTGAAAGCGGATGCGGCGCTCTTTGAAGTACCGCTCCGCTTTTTTTGTATCAAAGCACTTGGACTTTCCGAAAATCTGAATGTTCACAGCGCTTCCTCCAGAAATCGCAGAAGATTGTTGTAGAAAATATCTTCCAATATAGCAGGACTCCAGCCGCGGCTTCTCATGACGGTATAAAGCAGATCAACATCCTGTACGCCCCGGATA
The DNA here is from genome assembly GCA_030528965.1 of Eubacteriales bacterium. GTDB lineage: Bacteria > Bacillota > Clostridia > Oscillospirales > Oscillospiraceae > JAUMXS01. The sequence continues at coordinate 6,068 of JAUMXS010000063.1, read as the reverse complement.
CCGGCCGGCAATTCGTCTACGCCGTCAAAATCACAGCCCAGACAAATATTCTTTCGGCCGCCCAGAGACAGAAAATACTCCATATGGTCCGCGGCAGCTTCCACATCCCGACCTCTTCCCAAAAACTCCGGATACAGATTGATCCCGGCCACTCCGCCGTTATGTATGATTGCCCGGAACTGTGCATCCGTCAGGTTCCGCTTATGACCGCAGAGCGCCCGTGCATTGGAATGGCTGGCCAGGACCGGTCTCTCCGCCACGCGCATGACATCCCAGAATCCGGTATCCGAGAGATGCGAAACATCGACCGCTATGCCCAGCTGCTGGCAGCCACGCACAAAAGCTCTCCCCCGGGGTGTCAGTCCTCCTTCTCCGTCCATGGCTGCACCCGCGAGGACATTGTCCCGGTTCCAGGTGATATTTACCATGCGAACACCGAGATCATACGCCGCATGCAGGCGTGCAGCCGAACAATCGAGCAGCTCCGCTCCTTCCACGGAAAGGAAGGCCGCAACCCGTCCGGCCTCCGCGGCCTGACGGGCTTCCTGTGCGGAAACGCAGAGACAAACAAGGTCCTCATTGCGTTTGAGTTCACGCCGGAGATGTTTCAATACCGGCATGGTATACCATCCGTTTGCCAGAAAATCCGGCGCCCATACAGAAAAAATCTGCGCCGAAGGCCGATGCCCGGAGAGTCTCTCCAGATCGACCTGACAGGAGTTTTTCCGCAGCGGACGGAACTTCGTTATGGTATCACAATGCGCGTCAAAATACGGTATGGTCTCCATCTTTGTATTTTCTTGCGTACACATTGATGTTTACACCTCCGTGATCACAGGCAATATCATCGGACTGCGCTTGGTGGTTTTATAAAGGTAACTCGCAAGATTCGCCTTGACGCGGGATTTGATCGTAACCCAGTCGGTAATATTGGCACGGTCACAGCTGTCCAGGCTGTCCATCACCACCCGGCGAAGATCTTCGATCATCTCGTTGGAATCCTTAACATAGATAAAGCCGCGGGTGATGATGTCCGGTCCGGAGATGAGAGTCGCATCCTCGCCCGAAAGCGTCATAACCACCACGATCATACCCTCGTCGGCCAGATGCTTACGGTCACGCAGGACAACGCTGCCCACGTCGCCGACGCCCATACCGTCGACCAGGATCGTACCGGAAGGCACGGTACCGCCCAATTTTATACTCTTCGGTGTGATCTCAATAACGCGGCCGTTTTCACCGACCAGAACACCGCGGGGATCCGCGCCCATCTCCCGGGCCAACTCCGCATGACGGCAAAGATGCCGACGCTCGCCGTGTACGGGGATAAAATAGCGCGGGCGAACCAGAGCATGCATCATTTTGAGTTCTTCCTGACAGGCATGACCCGACACATGGAGATCGGCCAGACGGTCGTATACGACCTCCGCTCCCTTGTGGAACAGCTCGTTGATCACGCGGGAAACAGTGATTTCGTTGCCGGGTATCGCCGACGCGGAAATGATCACCCGGTCTCCCGGCACGATCTCGATCTGCCGATGCCCGGTGAAGGCCATACGGTACAGAGCCGACATACTCTCGCCCTGACTGCCGGTAGAAATGACAACCACCTTATTCTTCGGCAGTTTGTTGATCTGGTTCATATCGGTAAGCACATCATCCGGAACCTGCATGTATCCGAGTTCCATCGACAAACGGATGATGTTTTCCATGCTGCGCCCCGTGATACCCACTTTGCGCTTATACCGGGCAGCACAGTTGATGATCTGCTGGATGCGATGGACATTGGACGCAAACGTCGTGACAATGATCCGCTTGTCACAGCCCTTGAACAGCTGGTCAAAGCGCTCGCCCACACGGCTTTCCGAATCGGAATATCCCGGTTTTTCCACATTGGTGGAATCGCAGAGAAGGGCCAGAACGCCCTCCTTCCCCAGCTGTCCCAGGCGGGCCAGATCGATCATGCCGCCCTGAATCGGCGTTACATCGATTTTGAAGTCGCCGGTGTGAATGACAGTTCCGATGGGGGTGCGGATCGCAAAGGCCACGGCGTCAGCAATGCTGTGATTCACATGGATAAACTCGACGGAAAATACGCCGGCTTCGATCTTCTCTCCCGCTTCCACCGTGATGATTTTCTGCTTCTCCAGCATATTATGCTCCTCCAGCCGAAGCTGGACGAGGCCGGCTGTCAGTCTGGTAGCATAGATGGGGGCGCTGATGCGCTCCATCACATAGGGCAGTGCGCCGATATGGTCCTCATGCCCATGCGTCAAGAACACGCCGCGGATTCGATGCTGATTCTGTTCCAGCCAGCTTACATCAGGGATGACCATATCCACGCCGTACATCTCGTCATCCGGGAAACCCATGCCGCAATCGACCACAAGCAAGTCCTTGCCGTATTCATATACAGTCATGTTCTTGCCTATCTCATCCAGCCCTCCCAGAGGGATTATTTTCAGTTTTGGTGCCATATAGTAAACCTTTCTCCTTCAATACATACATACAAAAACTGCGTCCCACATTGGCTTATGCCGGGACCCTGTATCGTCCGGGCTTTTTTCCACGGAGGCCGCATTCCTTGCACGTCAAGATATAAGTAATTTAATATTTCATGTACTTAGAGTTTCTCTAAGTAATTATACCCATTTCTCTAAAATTATACCACAGGAAACGTGTAAAAGTCAATTTCCCCACACTTACCGCGAACAGCCGCAAGCTGTTTTGCCCGCAGTCAAACATGCTGCCCTTTGCGTCCCAAAGACGAGCGTCAGGCATCCCATAAACAGTAAACAGGCAAAACCGGCTTGCGGCTGTTCCGTTCCGGCAGAGAACACATCCACTAGAAAACTACATATCTGTACGGCCTTCCAGAGCGCGGGAAAGCGTGGCATCATCGGCATATTCCAGATTGGAGCCGACCGGCACACCGTTGGCCAAACGTGTCACCCGAATCCCGAAAGGCTGCAGGAGGCGGGAGATATACATCGCCGTCGCATCACCTTCCGTATCCGGATTTGTGGCCATGATGACTTCTTTCACCGTCCCGTCGCCGACACGATGCAGCAGTTCCTTAATCCGCAAATCATCGGGTCCGATGCGGCTCATGGGCGACAGGACGCCGTGCAGCACATGATAGACCCCTTTGTACTCCCGACTGCGCTCGATGGCCAGCACATCACGCGGCTCAGCCACCACGCAGATGGTCTCTTTATCTCTCCCCTGAGAGGAACAAACGGTGCACAATTCGGCATCCGTCAGATTCTGACAAACCGGGCAGCAGTGGATCCCGGATCTCGCATCCAGAATAGCCGCAGCAAAAGCCTCCGCCTCCCCCTCCGGAAGAGTCAGAAGATGAAAAGCAAGCCTCTGTGCACTTTTTCGGCCGATACCGGGCAGGGATGCGAACCCGTCGATCAGGTTCTCCAGAGCCGGAGGAAAAAAGGAAGACATAGTCTATCTCCTTACAATTAATTATACAGCGATCTCAGGAATTCCGGATTGCTTCGATCGCCGCACGGCGATCTTTTTCTCCAAACACGGCAGAACCTGCCACAAGAACGTCCACGCCCGCTTCTTTCAGCAGTGGGGCCGTTTTCTTATCGACACCGCCATCGACTTCCAGCAGGCATTCCGGGTTATACTGATCCAGATACCCGCGAAGTTCAGCGATCTTGGGAAGCTGTTCATACATGAAGCTCTGACCGCCGAACCCCGGTTCTACCGTCATGACCAGAACCAGATCCAGCATTTTCAGATACGGAAGGAGTGTGGAAGCCGGGGTACGCGGTTTGATGGTCAGACCGACTTTCTTTCCCAGACTTTTGACCTTCTGAATCGCTTCCATCAGATCCTGCGGCTCGTCCGCTTCCAGATGAAACACCACGAGATCAGCCCCCGCCTCGCAGAACGCTTCCACATAGCGGTGCGGTTTCGTGATCATCAGATGGACATCCAGAAACATCTCTGTCGCCTTGCGCAGCGACTTCAGAACCGGAATACCAATCGAGATGTTCGGAACAAAAATGCCGTCCATTACATCAAAATGCAGCCAATCCGCGCCCCCCAGACGAACATCTTCCACCTCAGCAGCCAGGTTTGCAAAATCCGCAGAAAGAATCGACGGAGCAATCTTTACCATCACCGAAACTCCTCTCCTCGGCGGCAGCAGCCGCCCAGTTCTCATATTGCCTGAATTATAAACCATTCGCGTCACTCTGGCAAGGGGGATTCCCCGTCCGGGCGCAGTTTCCCTTGACTGAAACCGTAAATCGGTTTAAAATATAAGTTAATTTGTATGCTGCTTTAAATGCGCAAAGGAGGCAAAGCTTTTGAAGCATCGTCGTAATAAAAAACCGTCCGGCACAGCCCCCATATATGCCTTTGCAGGTGCGTGGCTGGTGTTCGCTTTGAGTTTCCCTTTATACAGATTATGGCAGCTTATTCTTTGCTCTGCAGCTTCTCTCTTCACTGCGCTGATCGTCTATCTTTTGCTGAAATCACAGGCTGCAAAATATGAGCCCGTCCCGGAAGACGAAGCCAAGGAAGAAAAAAAGGTCTCGCAGAAACCGGAAAAGTCCTACGGGCCGGAAGTAGACGCCGTCATTGCCGAAGGAAAGATCGCTCAGAAGGAAATGGGACGTCTTTATTCCTCTATCCAAAACCCCGATGTCAGAAGACGTATCAACGAACTCATGGCCATTTCGGATAAGATCGTCCGCGATGCCATCGACGATCCTTCCGACGTTCCCCAGATCCGCAAGTTCCTGGATTATTATCTCCCCACCACCATCAAGCTCCTCAACGCCTACGACCGCATGAGTGCGCAGGATATTGAGGGAGAAAATATATCCGGTTCCATGCAGCGTATTGAGGATATGCTCGACACTGCTATCGCGGCCTACAAAAAGCAACTGGATTCTCTGTTCGCCAATCAGGCGCTCGATATCGAGACGGATATCGAAGTCATGAACGGTATGCTTGCGCGGGAAGGCCTTGGCGGCAAGAGTTATCTGGATATGAAAGACTTTATGAAAAATGCCACTGCCCAAGGCGACGGTCCCGTACAGGCGCGGCCGTCCTGACCGGCAAATACATCACACAACTGGAAAGGGTGCTGACCGATGAACGAAAACAAAGAAACTCCGTATGTCCCCTCCCTGACACTCAACCCCAACGAACAGGCCGCCGCTGTAGAGGCCGCTCCCGCACCGACACTCACGATCGGAGAAGAAGCTCCCGTTGAGGTCGCAGAAGAAGTAAAAGAAGAGATCCAGCCCGAAAAGCTGGAGCTGGAACGTCTTTCTCCCGAGGAACAGGCCGCCGTACAGGAATTCTCCAAGCAGATCGATGTACGCGACACCAATCTGGTCCTCAGCTACGGTGCCGCTGCGCAGAAAAATATTGCCGGTTTCTCCGAACAGGCACTGAGCAAGGTCCGTACCAAGGATCTGGGCAGCGTCGGAAACATGCTCTCCGATCTGGTCGTCCAGCTGGAAGGCCTTGACACCGAGGAAGAGAAAAGAGGTCTGTTCGGCCGCGTGAAAAAGGTCTCCCGCAGCATCGAGGAACTCAAGGCAAGGTACTCCAAGGCCGAAGTAAATGTCGATAAGATCACTGCTCTGCTCCAGCAGCATCAGGTGACCCTCGGCAAAGACATCGCCACCATGGACAAGATGTACGAGTATAACCTTTCGTACCTGAAAGAACTCACCATGTATATCATCGCCGGCAAACTCCGTGTTGCCGAGCTTCGTGAGACCGAACTGCCCGAACTGCAGAAAAAGGCTCAGGAATCCGGCCGTCCGGAAGATGCGCAGGACGCCAATGACTTTGCCAACATGATCGGCCGCTTTGAGAAGAAGCTCCACGATCTGGAACTGACCCGTATGATCTCTGTGCAGATGTCCCCGCAGATTCGTCTTATCCAGAACAACGATCTGCTGATGTCCGAAAAGATCCAGTCCACGATCGTCAACACCATTCCCCTTTGGAAGAGTCAGATGGTCCTTGCACTTTCCCTCCACCATTCCAAGCAGGCCATGGAAGCCACCCATGAGGTCAGC
>JAUMXS010000062.1 GCA_030528965.1 Eubacteriales bacterium | reverse complement strand
TACAAAGGTATTTGCTCTCGGCGGTAAGATCACAAACACAGGTCTTGTTGAAATCCCAATGGGTACAACTCTCCGTGAAGTTATCGAAGAAATCGGCGGCGGCGTTCCGAACGGCAAGAAGTTCAAGGCTGCTCAGACCGGTGGTCCTTCCGGCGGCTGCATCCCTGTCGAGCACATCGACACTCCGATCGACTACGAGACCCTGAAGGGCATCGGCGCGATGATGGGTTCCGGCGGACTTATCGTCATGGACGAAGACAACTGCATGGTCGATATCGCGAAGTTCTTCCTGGAGTTCACCGTTGATGAATCCTGCGGTAAGTGCACTGCCTGCCGTATCGGCACCAAGCGTCTTCTGGAGATGCTGAACCTCATCACCTCCGGTCAGGGCACCGAAGAACTGATCGACGAGATGGAAGATCTCTGCCACTACATGCAGAAGACGGCTCTGTGCGCGCTTGGCCAGACTGCCTCCAACCCGGTTCTGTCCACTCTGAACTACTTCCGTGACGAGTACATGGCTCACGTGAAGGAGAAGCGCTGCCCGGCCGGTGTTTGCAAAGACCTGCTCACATACGTTATCGATGCTGACAAGTGCAAGGGCTGCACCCTGTGTGCCCGCAACTGCCCGGCGGAAGCCATCTCCGGTGCGGTTAAGCAGCCTCATGTCATCGATGCCACGAAGTGCGTGAAATGCGGCGCCTGCATTGAGAAGTGCAAGTTCGGCGCGATTTCCAAGCAGTAAGGAAGGAGCTTAAGAGAATGAGCGACGTGAAGAACGTAAAAGTAAAAATCAACGGGATTCTCGTGGAAGTTCCTGAGGGCTCCACGATCCTTGATGCGGCCCAGGTTGCTGGCATCCGCATTCCCACCCTGTGCTTCCTGAAGGACATCAACGCTATCGGCGCCTGCCGTATGTGCCTGTGTGAAGTTAAGGGCGCCCGTGCATGGTGCGCGGCCTGTGTATTCCCCGTGGCCGAGAACCGTGACGGCACTCCGATGGAAGTGTACACCAACACTCCGGAGCTGATTGCCTCCCGCAAGAAGACCCTGGAACTGATTCTCTCGAATCACCGTCAGGACTGCCTGTCCTGCGTCCGCAGCGCGGATTGCGAGCTCCAGGCTCTGTGCCGCGAGTATGGCGTTGACCAGTACAAGTTCGGCAAGCCCGACATGGCTCCGGATCTGGACGAGTCTGCTGTGCATCTTGTTCGCGACAACTCCAAGTGCATCCTGTGCCGCCGCTGCACCGCGGTGTGCAAGCACAACCAGTTCACCGGCGTTATCGGCGCCAACGAGCGTGGCTATGACACGCACATTTCCTCCGCGTTTGATATGCCTCTTGCCAACACTGCCTGCATCAACTGCGGCCAGTGCATCGCTGTCTGCCCGACCGGTGCTCTCACCGAGAAGAACGACACCGATAAGGTTTGGGCGGCCATCAACGATCCCGCCAAGCACGTTGTTGTTGCTCCGGCTCCGTCCGTTCGTGCTCAGCTGGGCGAATGCTTCGGCATGCCCATCGGCACCAACGTCGAGGGCAAGATGATCGCCGCTCTGCGTCGTCTGGGCTTCGACAGAGTGTTCGACGTTGACAACGCTGCTGACGTCACCATCCTTGAGGAAGGCACCGAGCTTCTGAACCGCGTCAAGAACGGCGGCAAGCTGCCCCTCATCACCTCCTGCTCCCCCGGTTGGGTCAAGTTCTGCGAGACCTACTACCCCGAGTTCATGGAGAACCTGTCCTCCTGCAAGAGCCCGCAGCAGATGTTCGGCGCTCTGACCAAGAGCTACTACGCCGAGAAGGCCGGCATCGACCCGAAGGATATCTTCGTCGTCTCCATCATGCCCTGCACCGCGAAGAAGTTCGAGGTCCAGCGTCCTGAGATGACCGCTACCGGTTATGCCGATGTCGACGTGTCCCTCACCACTCGTGAGCTGGCCGAGATGATCAAGCTCGCCGGCATCGAGTTCACCAAGCTGCCTGACGAAGTCTGCGATCCGTTCCTCGGCATTGCCTCCGGCGCCGGCCACATCTTCGGTGCCACCGGTGGTGTTATGGAAGCCGCTCTGCGTACCGTGTACGAAGTCGTCACCGGCAAGGAAGCTCAGCCTCTGGAGTTCACCGACGTCCGCGGCGTCGAGGATATCAAGGAAGCCGAGTATGACCTCAATGGTCTCAAGGTCAAGGTTGCTGTTACCTCCGGCCTGAACAATGCTGCCAAGCTGCTTGATATGATCAAGTCCGGCGAGAAGGACTACGCTTTCGTCGAAGTCATGTGCTGCCCCGGCGGCTGTGTCAACGGCGGCGGCCAGCCCCACCAGCCCGGCCATGTCCGTAACTACCTCGACCTCCGTGCCGAGCGTGCCAAGGCTCTGTACTCCGAAGATGCCGCTATGGAACTTCGCAAGAGCCACGAGAACCCCGAGGTTAAGGAACTGTATGCCAATTACCTCGGCGAGCCCAACAGCCACAAGGCTCACGAGCTCCTGCACACCCACTACACCGAGAGAAAGGTGTACTGAGTTTAATTTCCCTGAAGAAGGCCTGCTTTTGCAGGCCTTCTTTTTTCCCTTTGGCAAGCTTGACTGGACAGAGCTTTCCGTATATAGTAATAAGAGTGAGGAAGAAAAACTCCGGCCGCCCGGGGGAAAAGACCGTCCGGTTCAGCGAAAAAGGAGGAGCGGCGCATGAAAAGAAAACTGACAAAGTGGCTCATCCTGTCGGCCGTTATCATGCTGCTGTTTCCGTGGCTGGCCGTGACCTTCGTCAAGGGAGACGCCGGGATGGGCATTTGTTTTATCCTGTTTTTTGCGGTCAATCCGGTGTATTGCGCGATTGCCGGCGTCTTTGCCGGGAGAGACCTTCCCCGGCTTTGGATCTCGCCGATCGCGGCTGCTGCCTTGTTTATAGCAGGCACCTGGCTGAATTTTGAAATGGGAGAACCGGCCTTTATCCTCTATGGCGGGTTTTATCTTGTGCTGGGCCTCGCCGCGATGTTTGTTTCCGCACAGGCGAAGAAAAAACGGGAAAAAAGAACGGAAAAATAGGATACGGGCTAGCACACCGTTCTGCGCGGCAGAACGGTGTTTCGTTTTTATCCGGAGAGTTTTTCCGGGGCGGATACGGCAAATTGTATTGCACACAGATTATCCCGGCCTGTATCTCTCCCCCACCCGACGGACATTTCCGATGCCACTGCCCGCAGGGAGTTTGCCAACTCCCCCACCCCACGGACGTTTTCAACACCACAGTCCACGGGGAGTTTGGCAGCCCCCCATCCGACGGGCGGAACGGAAAGTAGTTCTTGCCAAAAGCCGAAGGGGAACGTATAATCAGAATGTATCGGGTTCGGCCGGAAACGGTTTGGAAAAAAGCGCGTAAACGGATCGCCCGGGATGAGCGCCGCAGTGCGGGGCCTGTCCCGGCGCGGGATACGCAAGGATGGGACTTGGACGGAAGTATGAAGAGACTACGGGACCTTTTGGTATCAGCGGGATTCGCTCTGCTGCTGATCGCGGGCGGAATACTGACGCTGGTGCGCGGCTGGGATGATTCGGAGTATTTGTATTATGAGAACCGGAACCGGACGGAGCTTCCGGAGCTGAGCGCCGCCGCTCTCGCGGATGGCGCTTTTATGTCCGGGCTGGAGTCGTATCTTGCGGACCGGGTTCCCCTGCGCCTGACGATGCTGATCGAACAGACCCGTGCGGAACTGGCGATGGGAAAGCCTTTGATCAACGATGTCGTTGTCACGGACGAGTTCCTGCTTCCCTATAAGGGCTATAAAAAATGGGAGATGGGTCAGGCCGACACAAATGCCGTTCAGGCGGCGGCGGACCGGCAGCTTGCGCTGGCCGAGGCTGCGGCGGAGTACGGCGGGATCTGTGTATATATGAGTGTGCCGGAACAGTTTTCTTATTTTTCGGAGAAATATCCGGACTACATGGATAACCGGCGCGACTATCTGGAACAGATGGCGGATGCCTTCCGCGCGGCCATGGACGAGCGCGGACTGCGGCTTCTGGAGATGGGCGCCGTGTTTGACGAACTGGGGCGGCCGGAGGAGTGCTACTACCGTTCGGATCATCATTATAACTTTGCCGGCGCGTTGGTTTGTTATCATACGCTCATGGACTATCTCCGGGAGGAGACGGGACTGGAACTTGCCGAACTTACGGAAGGGGAAAATCTTCTTCTGCATGAGAGCGGGAACCGGTTCATGGGTTCCTACGGGCGCAAGCTGTATTGTCTGTGGGAATCGGAGGATCGCCTTGTCTGGGGTGAGCCGACGGAGCCGGTCGCGTTTACGCGTGAAGACAACGGAACGGCCTCGGAGCCTTATTTGGTGAAACACCCGGACTATGAATGGCAGGATATCATGTATGCAGCATACATGGGCGGCGACATGGCGGAAACGGTGCTGCGCACCGACCGTCCGGAGCTTCCCAGCCTGCTGGTGATCGGCGAGTCGTATACGAACGCGCTGGAAACCCTGCTTTGGTGGAGTTTTGATGAAATGCGAAGTCTGGATCTCCGGCATTACACGGAGCAGTCGGCGGAGGAATACATCCGGCTGCATCAGCCGGACATTGTGGTGGTCGTCCGGGACGATGCCACTTACATTTCCTAGAGAAGAAAGGGGGACGTCCGCATGAAGATCCTGTCTGTGGAGTCGACCTGTGACGAAACGGCGGTAGCCGTGACGGAAAACGGACGGCGTGTGCTGTCCGACCAGATATTTTCTCAGGTAAATCTGCATGCGCTGTACGGCGGCGTGGTGCCGGAGCTTGCCTCGCGCAGTCATGTAGAGGTCATCTCGCTGCTGGCGGAGCGCGCAGTGGCGGAAGCCGGTGTGCGCAAGGAGGAACTGGATGCAGTGGCGGTTTCCTATGCGCCGGGCCTGATCGGTGCGGTGCTGGTGGGCGTGAACTTTGCCAAATCCGCAGCGCTGGCGCTGAATGTGCCGCTTATCCCGGTGCATCATCTGCGCGGACATATTGCCGCCAATTATCTGGCATTTCCCGAACTGGAACCGCCTTTTCTTTGTCTTGTGGTCTCGGGCGGCAACACGCTGCTGGCGGATGTGCGGGATTATACCGACCTGCATGTGCTGGGCGCGACGCGGGATGATGCTGCGGGCGAGTGTTTTGACAAGACGGCGCGTGTGCTGGGGCTGGGTTACCCCGGCGGACGGCCTGTGGATGAACTGTCGCAGGGCGGAGATCCCACGAAGTATCGTCTGCCGGTCGGCAACGTGGCGGATCACCCTTATGATATGAGCTTTTCCGGGCTCAAGACTGCGGTCGTCAACCTGGTCCACACGGCGGAGCAGAGGGGCGAGGAACTGGACAAGCCTTCTCTTTGCGCATCGTTTGCGGCAACGGTGAGTGCCAGTCTGGTGCCGAGGACGATCCGCGCAGCGAAGGAACTGGGCTATAACACGGTCGTGGCGGCAGGCGGCGTAGCGGCGAACTCCCGCATCCGTGCGGATCTCACGCAGGCCACAAAAGAGGCCGGGCTGCGGCTGTTTTTCCCGCCGCTCCATCTCTGCGGCGACAATGCGGCAATGATCGGCGCACAGGGCTATTATGAATATCTCGCCGGGCGCCGGGCAGACAGCTCTCTCAACGCCTACGCGAGGATGGAGCTTTAGGCATGGACGAAAAAGAAAAAGCCCGGCATCGGGGCCACCGTCATCGGAGCCGGGAACGCTTTCTGGAGCACGGTCTGGAGGGGTTCAAAGATCTGGACGCTCTGGAATTCCTGCTTCAATACGCTGTGCCGCGGCGGGACACCACCCCGGCGGCGCAGGCGCTGCTTGCGCGGTTCGGGACGCTTTCGGACGTGCTGAATGCATCGTATGAGGAGCTGCGCGACACGAAGGACGTCGGCGAGGGCGCGGCGGTACTGCTCAAGCTGATCCCGGCGGTGTCGAAACGATATATGCTCGCCCTTACGCCGGAAAAGATACAGCTGAAGGACGTCAAGGAGATGGGCCGTTTTCTGCTGCCGTATTTCATGTACGAGCGCGAGGAGTTGCTGCTTGCCGTGTATCTGGACAACCGTGACCGCGTCATGCGGGTCGATGAGATAAGCCGGGGGACGGTGGACGGTACCGCGGTGCTCACAAGGAAGATCGCGACGACGGCGCTGATGCTGCATGCGGCCGGCGTGATCGTGTCACATAATCACCCGAGCGGAGAAGTGGATCCCTCTGCGGAGGATCTGGCCTCCACACGCATGCTGGGTTTTGCGCTGGCGTTGGTGGATGTGCGGCTTCGCGACCATATCGTGGTGGCGGGAAGCCGTTATCTTTCCCTGTGTGAATACGGACAGTTTCTGGAGGCTGGCGGAGACGATGAAATGCCGGTGAAGCAGCTGCACGACGGGGAATGGTATGAACGGTTGCAGGTGCAAAATCGGGAGAAAAAGGACTTGCAAAAAGAATAAAGGAATGATATAATTCACTTTGCGTCTTGTATCCTGGCCTGAAGGCCGCTCAAGGCAGCCATTGATGAGGTGAAAGAATATGAAAAAGGGTATCCATCCGAATTATCAGCCGACCACCATTCGCTGCGCCTGCGGTGAGGTCATCGAGACCTCTTCCACCAAGCAGGATATCACGGTAGAAATCTGCTCCAAGTGCCATCCGTTCTACACCGGCAAGCAGAAGCTCGTCGACACCAGCGGCCGCGTGGAGAAGTTCAACCGCAAGTTCGGTCTGAAGTAAAAAAATTTAAAGCTGCAATATACAGCGTGAAAAGCCCGCCTCTTTGGAGGCGGGCTTTTCGCATGCACCGGCTATGAGCCGGTGTTTTTGCTGTATTGGACGTTCTGCGTAAAACTTTGGGAGCGCCTGTGGGAAGTCGAGGGAGCCTTATCCGCAGGCTGTCACCGAAAAAACGGCGGAAGGCCTTTTGGGGGCCTTCCGCCGCGGGTGGGAGGATCATCCGATGGGGAGGGTCATCCGGCGGAATACACGGAGACCTCGGGAGCACCGGAGTATACAGGGTATTCGCTGAGCTGGTGGACATAGAGCTCGCCCTGCGTGAGGACGGGAATACCGTGTGCCTTCAGCCAGTTGACCGTGCGTTTGGCGGTCATCTCGACGTTAATGCCGAAGGAATCACTCGGATAGTAGTCGCCCTCCGGATCCTTTGTCGGCGAGAGCAGCTCGATGCCGATACTGTTCGCACAGTATTCCGCATAATAGCGATCATCCCGACCGATCCATGCTCTTCCGAGGTTGCCTTCCCGGCAGTCGGGAAGGATGCAGTCCTCATAGAGTTCGACGGCCTGTTCGGGCGTCAGGCTCAGCTCGGTATAGAGCATGGTCTCAGGCTCGTAGTAAGATACGTAGGCGTTGTGGATATATTCCTCCGTGACGGGCAGGCCGACGCTTACGCGGTCCATGATGGCTTCCGGATCGTTGAGAAGCGCGAGCACGGATGCCATATCGCCGCTTTCGGTCCTGACGGGATAGCGGCGCCGCATGATCTCTTTTCCGTCTTCGTCATAATACCGGACAGAGACCGAGTAGGTA
>JAUMXS010000155.1 GCA_030528965.1 Eubacteriales bacterium | reverse complement strand
TGCAATGTCACCCAAAAGCAGTTCCGTGCCTACCGAGAGTATCTCAGCGTTCATCGTATTCCCTCCGTAAAGTTCAATACAGCTCGATTCTAATACGCTCAATGCCGGCAAGCGCCGCTTCCGTCAGACCTTCCACATCCAGAACAGCCTCGGCCTCTTCCACTTCCGACAGGCGGGGTTTCGTCCGGGGATGCTTCGGCGTGAAGACCGTACAGCAATCTTCATAGGGCAGGATAGAGGTCTCGAATGTTCCCAGTTTCCGTGCCATCTGCACGATCTCTTCCTTATCCATACCGATGAGCGGACGCAGGATCGGAAGCGTACACACCGCTTCCGTGCAGCGCAGCGCCTCCATTGTCTGGCTGGCCACCTGGCCGAGATTTTCACCCGTCACCAATGCACCGGCGCCGTTGGCCAGCGCAATCCGCTCCGAAATGCGCATCATGAAGCGACGCATGATCAGCGTAAACAATTCCTCCGGGCACTTTTCCCGGATCTGTGTCTGTATCTCTGTGAAAGGTACCACTTCCACCGTCATCCGCCCGCACCAGCCGCTCAGGTGCTTTGCCAGCGTGAGTACCTTTTCCTTCGCGAGTTCGGAAGTATACGGGAAGGAGAAGAAATGCACCGGGATCAGCCGCACACCGCGGCGGGCGATCATCCAGCTCGACACGGGGCTGTCGATACCGCCCGAGAGCAGAGTGACGGCGGTTCCGTTGCTGCCAACGGGCATTCCGCCCGCGCCGGGCAGAGCCGCGGCATGGACATACGCTGCGTGTTCGCGCACTTCCAGAAATACCGTCAGTTCCGGATTGTGCATATCTGCCGGAATATCCGGATAAGCCTCACCCAGAGCGCAGCCCACATACTGCGAAAGCTGTACGCTCGTCATCGGGAAGCGCTTGTCACTGCGCTTGGATTCCACCTTGAAGCTCTTTGCCGTGCGCATCACAGGTTCCAGATACTCGATGGCTTTCTGCGCGATGGCGTCCTTGTCCTTCTCACATGCTGCGGCACGGGTCACGGATACGATACCGAACACCTTTTTCGCCGCTTCCAGCGCAGCGTCCAGATCCGCATCCGGAGATTCCGGCTCCACATAGATCGTAGACTGCATGCAATAGACACGAAACTGCCCCAGCGGGATCAGCCGGCGGCGCAGATTCGCGGTGAGTTTCTGTTCAAAGGACCGACGGTTGAGGCCCTTGAGGACAATTTCCCCCAATTTCAGCAAAAGTATATCATTCATAGCGCGTTCGTCTCCATACCCTCATTTTTCAGAAAATCTACGTTCCTGTATTGAATGGCCTCAGCCAGATGTACCGATTCGATGTCCTCGCTGCCCGCGAGGTCGGCGATGGTGCGGGCGATGCGCAGAATACGATCATGACTGCGGGCCGTAAGCCCCATCACATCAAACGCCCGCTTCATCAAAGCAGAACTCTCCTCTGACAAGGCACAGTATTTTCTCAAATCTTCCCCGCTCAGCCGGGCATTGCAGCCGGTCTCGGAACCAAAACGTTCCCGCTGGCGTTCCCTGGCAGAATTCACCCGTTTCCGGATAAGCTCGGACGGCTCACCTGCGGACCGATTGCGCATCTCCTCATAACTGAGCGACGCCACGTGGGCAAAGATATCGATGCGGTCCAGAAGCGGTCCCGAAAGTTTCTCCTGATAATTCCGGACGGATTTTTCGGTGCAGCGGCAGGGCCGCCGTCGGCTGCCGTACCATCCGCAGCGGCAGGGGTTCATCGCGCAGACCAGCATAAACCGGCTGGGGTAGGTCACAGAACCCGAAGCGCGGGAGATAGTGATC
>JAUMXS010000154.1 GCA_030528965.1 Eubacteriales bacterium | reverse complement strand
GAACGGAAGGGGAGGTCGCGAGAGATACGCCGAGTCCGACGGACTTAGACCGGGCCGGACGGAACGACGGAGAGTTATGGCGAGAAAGAAAAAGTCCAAAACAGAAAATGCGATCCTGGCCTATTATCAAGCAATAAAAGACGGCTCGATCACCGTCGGAAAGTGGATGACGCTGGTTTATGAGTTCATCGTCCACAGTCTGGAGGAAAAGGCGTTCTTTTTCGATCAGAAGAAGGCAAACGCCGCCATTGAATGGATCGAGGGCCATTGCTACCACACAGAAGGGCCTCTTGCGCCCGGGCCGCTGAAATTGGAACTCTGGCAGAAGGCCATGATCTCCTGCATATTCGGATTGGTGGATTCGGAAGGGAAACGGCAGTTCCGGGAGATCCTGCTGGTCATCTCACGAAAACAGGGCAAGAGCAAGATGGGATCAGCAATCGCCGAGTATGTCTTCCGGGCAGAGGGCGGCTATGGTGCGAAGGTCTTCTGCATCGCTCCGAAGCTGGAGCAGACGGACATCATCTATAACGATGTCTGGCAGATGATAACGCTCGATCCAGAATGGCAGGAACTCCGGGACAAGCTGGATGAGCGTGACGAACACAACAAGCGCATCCACGACTCTTCAATGCTTGCAAAGCACAGGCAGACGGATCTCTCCATACCCGGCACGAACAGCATGGTAAAGAAGATCGCCTTCTCCGCAAAGAAGTCGGACGGTTTCAATCCGTCTCTGGCTATCTGCGATGAGATCGCCGCATGGGAGGGAGACAAGGGCCTCAAGCAGTATGAGGTCTTAAAGTCCGGCATGGGTGCGAGGCCGGAGGCGCTGATGCTCTCCTGCACGACTTCCGGCTATGTGAATGACGGAATCTATGATGAGTTGGTCAAGCGGTCAACTCGGTTTTTGCTGGGAGACTCCAAAGAGAAGCGGCTTCTGCCGTTCCTGTACATGATCGACGATCCCGGCAAGTGGAACGACATAAACGAACTGCGGAAGTCAAACCCGAATCTCGGCGTCTCGGTGTCGGTGGACTATCTGCTTGAAGAGATCGCCATCGCAGAGGGATCGCTGTCAAAGAAAGCAGAGTTCCTCACGAAATACTGCTGCATCAAGCAGAACTCATCGCTGGCATGGCTGGCAGCTGAAACGGTTGAGAAGGCGTCCGGGCCGCAGCTGAGTCTTGAGGACTTCCGGGGCTGTTACTGTGTCGGAGGCATCGACCTGTCCCGCACCACAGACTTGACGGCGGCCTGTATTGTGATCGAGAAAGACGAAAGGCTTTATGTGTTCGCAAAGTTCTGGCTCCCGGCGGAACGAATACAAGAGGCCACGGCCCGGGACTCCGTGCCGTATCAGATCTACATCCAGAAGGGATTTCTGGAGCCGTCCGGGGATAACTTCGTGGATTATCACGATTGTCTGAATTGGTTTAAATCGCTTGTGGAACAGTATGAGATATTTCCTCTGCAAGTGGGGTATGACCGCTATAACGCCCAGTATCTCACGCAGGAAATGAGCCAGTACGGGTTCCACATGGATGACGTATTTCAGGGCTTCAACCTGTCCCCTGTCATCATGGAGACGGAGGGGCTGATGCGGGACGGCGTTCTGAACATCGGCGACAATGACCTGTTGAAGATCCACTTGCTCGACTCTGCGCTTAAACAGGACGCGGAAAGCGGGAAAAGCAAGCTGGTCAAGCTGAACAAGTACGGACACATCGACGGCTGCGCGGCGCTCCTCGACGCCATGACCGTGCGGCAGAAGCATTATTCTGACATTAGCGAGCAGCTAAAAAACTGAGGTGATG
>JAUMXS010000153.1 GCA_030528965.1 Eubacteriales bacterium | reverse complement strand
ATTTTTTCCCCATTCTCTCCAGCGCAGCCAGTTCCTGCTCCCGGGGACGCAGATAATAAATATCCGCAGGAGACGCGATCAGTCCCGCCTTCAGCAGCAGTTCTGCCACGGCCGTTCCAAGGCCCTCGATATCCATGGCACCGCGTGAAGCGAAATGCACTACATTTCGCAGAAGCTGAGCCGGACATTCCGCGCCCATACAGCGAAGGGCCGCACCGTCCTCATCCCGCTCCACCGGCGCACCGCATACCGGACAGGTCGTCGGAAGCTTAAAGGGTTCCGTATCGGCCGGGCGCTTATCGTGAAGCACCTCCAGAACTTCGGGAATGATCTCTCCCGCCTTCCGGAGGAGCACCGTATCGCCGATGCGGACATCCAGACGATCGATAAAATCCTGATTATGCAGTGTAGCATTAGTAACCGTCGTCCCGGCCAGACGCACCGGTTCCACGACCGCCTTGGGGGTCAGAACGCCCGTACGCCCAACCTGCACGATGATATCCGTCACACGGCTTTCCTTCTTTTCCGGCGGATACTTGTATGCCGCCGCCCAGCGGGGCGCTTTCGCCGTACTTCCGAGGACAGAACGCTGTTTCAGTGAATCAAGTTTGATGACAGCACCGTCAATATCAAAGGGATAGGCATCCCGCTCCGCGCCGATTCGCTCGATCTCCGCAAAACAGTCTTCGATATTTGGAAACCTTCTGTGCGGGATCTCCGGAAATCCCATGGCATGCAGGGCTTCCAGCGTTTCCGCATGCGTACGGTAGCTTGCTTCATCGGCAAGTTGAATATTAAATACCACAATATCAAGCCGACGGGTCCGTGCCACTGCGGGATTCAGCTGACGCAAAGAACCTGCTGCGGCATTTCGGGGATTGGCGAGCAGTGCTTCTCCCCTCGCCTCCCGTTCGGCGTTCAGTTCCATAAAAGTATCCCGCGACATATAGACCTCGCCGCGTACGATCAGACGCGGAGGTGCATCATGCAGCGTCCGGGGCAGGCTCCGGATCGTACGGAGATTCTCCGTCACATCTTCGCCCGTAATGCCGTCGCCGCGCGTGGCTCCCCGTACAAAATGTCCATTCTGATATTCCAGCGCAACGGACAGCCCATCGACCTTCGGCTCTACGACAAATGCATGTTCCTCTCCAAGACCTGCGTCCACACGATGCGCGAACTCGGCAAGTTCCTCAAAAGAAAACACGTCATTCAAGCTCTCCAGAGGTACCTCATGCGGAACGGGCGCAAATTGCCTGGACGCCGCACCGCCGACTCTCTGGGTGGGAGAATTCGCATCCGCATATTCCGGATGTGCCGATTCCAGATCCTCCAAGCGGCGGAGGAGTTCGTCATATTCGAAATCACTGATGATGGGTGCGTCAAGATCATAATACCGATGATTATGCTCCAGCAGCGTCTCCCGCAGAGCGGCGATCTCGGCCTGAATATTCATTTCCATCATCCTTCCCAATTCATATAGGTCTCGGGGACTTTCCCTACAATGATAGTCTCTGCCACCAGCACCTCCGACACGATCTGCGTAGAGAGCACCTCCCACGGCAAGAGCACATCAATATCCACGATCAGTTCCAAAAGTATCTGATGCTTTGTCTGGTTGATCCCCGCCGAGCTGAGATCATTCCTGAAATCTGCACAGGAAGAAGTCAGCATGGTGACGAGAACCGGGATCTCCGGTCCGCGTCCCAAAAGCAGATTGGACCCCAGCAGATCCCCAACCGGAATACGCAGATCAAGCTGACCGGAATCTGCCGCCGCCACAACATCGCTGAGCATGGAGGAGGACAAATCGTTCACGCGGCTCATATTCATCATAA
>JAUMXS010000061.1 GCA_030528965.1 Eubacteriales bacterium | reverse complement strand
GAAACCCCCGGCCTCGGCGCTGTCGCCGCTGCCTCTACGGATGCCGGCGTCGCCTTCCGTGAGCAGTTCGTCGGTACCACCGGCAACCTCACCGTGAACAAGGACGGCGGTACCATCGATGCTATCACCGGCTCCACCGTCACCTCCCGCGCTGTTACCAACGGTGTTAATTCCGCCGTTGAAGCAGCTGCGCTGCTGATTGATTAAGGAGGGCTCCCTATGAATGTGAAAAAACTGGCCTCCGAGGGCCTCGTTACTCAAAACCCCGTCCTCGTGCAGCTTCTGGGTATGTGCTCGGTGCTCGCCATCACCACCTCCTTCTTCAATGGTATTGGTATGGGTGTCTCCGTCACGGTCATTCTTACCCTCTGCAATATCGTTATCTCCCTTCTGCGTAAGATCATCCCCAACAACATCCGCATCGCCGTGTTCGTCGTTGTCATCGCGGGCTTTGTTACCATCGTTGACCTCGTCCTGCAGGCCTTCGTTCCCGCTTTGTCCGAATCCCTCGGCGTGTTTATCCCCCTGATCGTCGTTAACTGCATCATCATCGGCCGTGCCGAGTCCTTCGCTTCGAAAAACACCCTCGGCCCCTCTATGCTCGACGGTTTCTTCCAGGGTCTCGGTTATACCTGGGTTCTGGTCGTCATGTGCGTGATCCGTGAGCTCCTCGGCAGCGGTACCTTCGGCGCCGGCCTGCTGAACAGCGGCAACGGTATCCGCATCTTCCCCGCCGAGTACGGCGCACTCCTTATGGTCCTGCCCGTCGGCGGCTTCCTCACCCTCGGCTGCCTGATCGCCGCTACCCAGTATATCCTCAACCGTGCCAAAGAGAAAAAAGCTCTCACCGCTCCCGAAAAGGAAAAGGAGGTCGTAGGCTGATATGTTGACGAATCTTATCTCTATCTCCCTCGGCGCCATCCTTGTAGAAAACTTCATTTTCTCGAAGTTCCTCGGCATCTGCCCCTTCATGGGCGTATCCAAGAAAACCGATACCGCCGCCGGCATGGGCTTTGCCGTCATCTTCGTCATGGCGCTCGCTTCCATCATCAGTTACCTCATTAACCTCATCCTTATCCCCCTCGGACTCGAGTATATGCAGACCCTGTCGTATATCCTCGTCATCGCCGCCCTCGTCCAGTTCGTCGAGATGTTCCTCCGGAAAATGATTCCCTCCCTCTATGAGGCCCTCGGTATCTACCTTCCCCTCATCACCACGAACTGCGCCGTCCTCGGTGTCGTCCTTCTGAATACGCAGAACAACTACAACTTCATCGAAAGCGTCGTGTACGGTACTACCGCCGGTATCGGCTTCCTCGTTGCCATCTTCCTCTTCGCCAGCGTGCGTGAGCGTACCGAGTTTTCCGATTACCCGAAGTGCTTTGAGGGATTCCCCATCGCCCTCATTTCCGCCGGCCTGATCGCCATGGCTTTCATGGGCTTCACCGGCCTGAAAATCTGGTAAGGGAGGACGCTGTTAATGGATATTACCAATATTATCTCCGCCATGCTCGTGCTTGGCGTCCTCGGCGGCCTCTTCGGCTTCATTCTGGCTGTTGCCGCCCGTAAGTTCCACGTCGAGGTCGACCCCCGTCAGGATGAGATCCTCGCCGCTCTGCCCGGCGCCAACTGCGGCGGCTGCGGTTACCCCGGCTGCTCCGGTTATGCCGCCGCTGTCGTGAAGGGCCTCGCTCCTGTCGATTCCTGCGCCGCCGGCGGCGCTGAGGCTGCTGCCAAGATCGCTGCCGTCATGGGCCTCGAAGCCGGCTCCTCCGAGCGCTGCGTCGCTCTCGTCAAGTGCTCCGGCTTTACCGCCAAGAAGAAGTTCGACTACAGCGGTATCGATGATTGTGTCGCCGCCATGCGTCTCGGCGGCCTGCAGGGCCCCAACCAGTGTGCGGACGGATGCATGGGCTTCGGTACCTGCGTTAAGGCCTGCCCCTTCGGTGCTATCTCCGTCAAGGACGGCGTCGCCCGTGTCGATCATGAAAAGTGCGTCGGCTGCATGGCTTGTGCCAATGCCTGCCCCAAGCACCTCATCGTCAAGGTCCCCTACAGCGCCGACATCGTCGTCGCCTGTGCTTCCAAAGCGAAGGGCGCCCTTCTTCGTAAGTACTGCGACATCGGCTGCATCGGCTGTAAGATCTGCGAACGCACCTGTGAACACGGCGCGATCTCGATCAAGGACAACCTCGCGGAGATCGATTACACCAAGTGCGTCTCCTGCAGCCTTTGTGCCCCGAAGTGCCCGCGTCACCTCATCCGTGACGTCCGCCTCAATACTGAGGGCGAGACCGAGGCTATCCCCGAGCATGTCAGCAAGTTTGCTAACTAAGCCCGGAAACCTTTTAAACCAAAAAGATCCTGCCCAAACGGGCAGGATCTTTTCTATACTATTTAAATATACGCCGGCAGATAAAACCGTCTCCCTTTAGATGCTCCGGCTTTCTTATTTTTCTCTATTTTCCTCATCAGCGCTTATGGCTTGCATTTTTTCGAAAATTCGCGTAGAATACCTATATCTGTGCATCCGGAAAGGAGAGGTTCTATGACAAATTATAAAAAACTCTATTCTGTCCTTTTCAATGCCATCACGGACGCCCTGGAACAGCAGTCCGAGGGGAACTATGAGTACGCCGCGCTGATCCTCCGCACCGCCCAGCGTCAAACCGAGGAAATGTTCCTCGCGGAGGATGTGAAACCGGCTACCATCCATCATATCAGCGAACTCAGAGATAAACACTGACCAGCCCACTTTCTGCGGCAGAAAACCGCAGGATCCAACGTATTTCGCCCATTCACGAAAGGAGTCCTTCTCATGGAAGCAGCCAAACAAGCCCGCCTCAGCGAATTCACCCGCCTCGCCAAGATCCGCCCCCTCACCGAGGAAGAACAGGCCGAACGTCAGGCCCTCCGTGAGGAGTACCTCGCCGAGTGGCGCCGCAGCACCGAGGCGATCCTTGAAAACACCTACATCGACCATGGCAGCGGCGATATTCGCAAGCTGAAAAGGAAATAATTTCCAGTTCCTCGTTGTCGGGGATACATAGGAAAAGCCGCAGGATGTGAAGTTTGTCACATCCTGCGGCTTTCTTCGTCTGCGAGCAGGCAGATAAGGGGTCGGACGGGTGCATGGGTCGAACGAGCCGGCTAGGCAAAGGGGTCTGACAGTTTGGCCGAGTCAGACATTCAGACGCGTCGGATGGGCTGGACAGGTCGAACAAGTCAGATGGGCAGACAGGGCAGACGTCGTCGGATGGGTGGGCGCACAGCCGCGCCTCAGAACCTTGTCTCCGTCAGAACACAGGTACCGCCGCGCAGCTTGAAATAATCCTCGATCTGTGCGATCAAAACATTGGCATCATTATATTTTTCCGTCTGGACGTGATCGGCGATCCAGGCGCTGCCGCCCGCCGTCAGAACTCTGTACTGCTTGTCGTAGGTGATCTGATATATATAGGTCTCGCCGTCGAGCGTACATTTCAGCTCCGCGACCGCCGCCGGTGCATCATCATAGGAAACACGGGCCGCAAAATTGAGAAGCAGAGTCGAAAAGAGCAGCACGCCTGCGGTGATCAGTACAATCATCCATGTCCGGCGCCGCCGACGCTGCTGCAGCGCCAGCTGCTCATTCAAAATGGCCAGCTGGTTGACGATCGATTCCATGTCGGAGGAACGATTCGGCTCCGGGAGCTCACTGCCAAGCAGCTCATCCACCCGTATCTCGAAAATGCCGGCCATCTTCTCCAGCATGTCCGCGTCGGGCACGGAATAGCCCTTTTCCCATTTCGAGATCGTCTGGCGTACAACATTCAGCTGCTCCGCCAGCGTTTCCTGTGAATAGCCCTTTTGTTTTCGAAAGGCTTTGATGTTTTCGCTGAGCACAGTCCAGGCCTCCTTGCTTTTATGCCCACAGTATACCTCTTTTCGTCCCGAAAACACAAGCAACGCAAAGTAACATTTCCGCTCTCAGGGGGCAATGCAGTGCTTTTTCGTGCCGCGCGGCCCCATGTGCGGCGGTTCGGTGCGTTTTTTCTTTGGGCCATGCACGGCGGTCGGTGAGTACACCGCCTGCGGCGGAAGGTGAACAATCCGGCAGGGACAAAGCATTTTTGAGAGCATGGGGAAAATGTTTCACGTGAAACATTCGATATTTGAAACCGGAAATCCGGAGCATATAGTCAAAGCAGAGCATGCGAAAGGTCAAAGATCAAAAGGGGACTCATATACTTAGCAAGAATGAGTCTATTGTTAAACAAAAAGGGGAATGTTTCACGTGAAACATTCCCCTTTTCCTATAAATTCAAAAAAGTCAAAGCTTCTTCCGCATAAGGCCGTGCTTATTGCAGTAGATATACAGGTACCCACCGCCCCAAAGGCGCATCCGCACTTCCGCATTCCCTTCGGGATAGAGTTTAATAAATTCCGTTTTATCCGTCGTGAGGTGCGCGATGAAAGAAATATAATGCTCGCGCGTCATATCGTGGTGCACTGTGATAAAATGCTCATCCTCCACGTTCTCAATCGTAAGCTCGTGTGACGCGTCAAGTTCCTCCGCCTCCAGCGGCATGAGATGGATGCCGCAGCATTCAACCGCCGCCTGTCCCATCGCATGCACCACATTTCCGCAGACCGGACAAACATAAAACATCGAGCGAAGCACATTTCCGGCACAATTTCGATTCTCGATAAGATTTCCGGACATAAGCTCCCAGACCGAAACACCCAAAGCCTTGGAGAGATCTTCAATCAGCGCAATATCGGGCAGGCCCCGCGCCGTTTCCCATTTCGAGACCGCCTTGGAAGTCACCCCGAGCCTCTCGGCAAGCTGAGCCTGCGTAATGCCGCGCTCCCCGCGCAGCTTCTTTATAACTGCTCCCGTAATATAATTGTTCATCTTTTCCTCCCAAAATCGAAGCTTGTCGAAAGCAGTATAACCCACTCGAAAGAAAAGGGCAAACTACTCTCCGTAGAACCAAAAGACAAAGGAACGGCTCTTGCATTGTGAAGAACTTGCTGGTATAATATTTCCTGCTGAAATTATGAAGCAAAGGCCGCCGAAGCAGGCGGAAACAACATTTCGTCCGGAGGATACTATGGGAAAGATCGTTGCAGTCGCCAACCAGAAGGGCGGCGTCGGAAAATCCACAACCTGCATAAATCTTTGCTGCGCTCTCAAACTCCGGAACCGCCGCACTCTGCTCATCGACTGTGACCCGCAGGCAAACGCAAGTTCCGGCATCGGCGGTGACAAAAGCATCCGTCCGAACCTCTATGACGTGCTCATAGACGGCGTTCCTGCCGAGCAGGCGGTGTATGAGACGAAATACTGTGACCTTATGCCGGCAAACCGTGAGCTTTCCGGCGCGCTCGTCGAACTCGTGGACATGCCCGACCGGGAATTTGTCATGAAGAAAGCGCTCGAACCCCTGCGCGAGAAATATGACTTCATCTTCATTGACTGTCCGCCTTCGCTGGAACTGCTCACGATCAACGCCCTTGCTGCTGCTGATACCGTCATGATCCCTGTCCAGAGCGAATATTTCGCGCTGGAAGGTCTTGCCGATCTGCTTTCCACGATCAAACGGCTCAATCGACGCATCAATCCAAGCCTTACCATAGAAGGACTGGTCCTCACGATGTTCGACAAGCGGACAAACTTCTCCCGACAGGTCGCTGAGGAACTGATCTCACATTTCGGATCTCAGGTATATGAGACCGTCATTCCCCGCAGCGTCCGCGTAAGCGAGGCGCCGAGTCATCAGAAGCCCGTCGTTGTCTACGACAGGATGAACAAAGGCGCAAGAGCCTATCTGAAGCTGGCAAACGAGTTCTTGAAGGGGCAGGTGTGATCATGGCAGCAAAAAGAGCACTTGGAACCGGACTGAACGCCCTTTTCGGCGATACACCCGAAACCAACGAAGAACAAGGCGAACTCATGTATCTTCCCATCGAACGCGTCGAACCGCGTGCCGATCAGCCCCGTAAAAACTTTGACCCCGCGGCTCTCGAAGAACTTGCGGAATCCATCCGTACTTTCGGACTCATTCAGCCGATCACCGTCCGTCCCCTCGACGGAGAATATTATCAGATCATCGCCGGTGAGCGCCGCTGGCGCGCCGCACGCATGGCCGGACTGCGCAAAGTGCCCGTTCGTGTCCTCGAAAAAACCGATGATCGACTCACGGCCGAGCTCGCGCTCGTCGAAAACCTGCAGCGTGCCGACCTCAATCCGCTGGAAGAGGCGGAGGGATACCGTCAGCTCATGAACGACTACGGTCTGACACAGGAAGAAGCCGCTGCGCGGGTCGGAAAATCCCGTCCCGCCGTCGCCAACGCCCTGCGCCTGCTCGCTCTGACGCCTCCCGTGAGGGAATTACTCCAAAACGGCGAACTCAGCGCCGGACATGCCCGTGCTCTGCTCGTGCTGCAGAACCCCGACGTGCAGCTGCAGTGCGCCCGTCATGTCATCGACTCCGGTCTCTCCGTTCGTCAGACGGAGACCTTCTGCGCAAAGCTTCAGCGCGGAGCCCCCGAGCCGAAAGAGGACGACCCCCATGTGATCAGGGTCGATTACCGCAAGGAAGCCGAGCGCAGCCTCTCCGACCGTCTGGGCCGCGGCGTTAAAATTACCGGAGGCATCCGCAAAGGACGAATCGTCCTCGACTTTTACAGCGCCGAGGACCGCGACGACCTCATCGATGCACTCTTAGCCCTGAAAGCCCGGAAAATAAAGGAAGAAGAGTGACAACGGTTAAAGAACTCCGCATCCGTCCGGAACGGTCTCCGTGACTAATCCGACCGGTCTCCGTGACTGTTCGAAGCGGCGCGCAGCCTGAACCTGCCAGAATTCGGACATGCCTCCGAACTTCGCCCGTACTCGATCGGGAACCCGAAAACGGGTTCTCCTCTATATAAAAAACGTAACAAAACAGGAAGTGAATGTTATGCTGGACATTAAGTTTATCCGCGAAAACCCCGATATCGTGCGGGAAAACATCCGCAAAAAGTATCAGAACGATAAGCTCCCCCTCGTTGACGAGATCATTGCGCTCGACCTCGAAAACCGTGCCGCCATGACGGAGGCCAATGAGCTTCGTGCCTCCCGCAACACCCTCTCCAAGAAGATCGGCATGCTGATGGGTCAGGCCAAAAAGGATCCTTCCAAGCTCGCCGAGGCCGAAGAAGTTAAAAAACAGGTCAGTGCGCAGGCCGCGCGTCTGAGCGAACTCGAAGCTCGTGAGACCGAACTCGAGGCCGCCCTGCGTGAACGTTTGCTTCGCATTCCGCAGATCATCGCCGATGACGTCCCCCTCGGACCCGATGATTCCTGCAACGTCGAACTCGCCCGTTTCGGTGAGGCCACCGTGCCCGAATTCCCGATCCCTTACCACACCGAGATCATGGAAAGCTTCGGCGGTATCGATCTTGATGCCGCGCGCCGTGTCGCCGGCAACGGTTTCTATTACCTCGTCGGCAATATCGCCCGCCTGCACGAGGCCGTCCTCGCCTATGCCCGTGACTTCATGATCGACCGCGGCTTTACCTATGTCATTCCGCCCTTCATGATCCACGGCCATGTCGTCGAAGGCGTCATGTCCTTCCCCGAAATGGATGCCATGATGTATAAGATCGAGGGTGAGGACCTCTATCTCATCGGTACCAGCGAACACTCCATGATCGGCCGCTTCATCGACCAGATCATCCCCGGTGCCGACCTGCCTCAGACCCTCACCAGCTAT
>JAUMXS010000060.1 GCA_030528965.1 Eubacteriales bacterium | reverse complement strand
AAGGGAGAATATTTATTATCGTTAAATATTGTTGACAGCATTGAGCATCAAAAGTTGAAATGCGGATTTATTGTGAACAATACCATTTATAGGTATTTGAAGCACTCCAATATGAGGAAAAACGGAGGGGCATGTTGTGGATAATCTGAAGAAAAAACAAAAGGATTCCACTTTGGCATGTTTTTGGTGACGATCGGTATCGTATACGGAGATATCGGCACGTCGCCGCTGTATGTCATGAAGTCGATTATGGCGGGCAACGGCGGTATCAGTCAGATCAATGAACAGTTTATCATTGGCGCGCTGTCGCTGGTCATCTGGACAGTTACACTGTTGACGACCGTCAAGTATGTTCTTGTGGCCATGAAAGCGGATAACCACGGTGAGGGCGGCATTTTTTCGCTGTATTCTCTGGTGAGAAGTCATGGAAAATGGCTGATCTTCCCGGCAATGTTAGGCGGAGCGGCGCTGCTTGCCGACGGTGTTTTGACACCTGCCGTTACCGTTACCACGGCAGTGGAAGGTCTGCGGAGCATTGAGATGATGGACCGATTCCTCGGCGAGGGCCAATGGAAAGTGGTCGTCATCACGCTGCTGATAATCTTCGTTCTGTTTTCCGTACAGCATGCAGGAACCACAAAGATCGGCAAGGCGTTTGGCCCCTGTATGCTGCTGTGGTTCTCGTTTCTTGGCGTCACCGGTGCCATGATGATTCTTCAGCATCCTGCGGTTCTGAAGGCGTTTAACCCCATTTACGCAATTTAGGTGCTTCTCAGCCCGTATAACAAGGCGGGCCTCATGATCCTCGGAAGCGTATTCCTGGCCACGACCGGCGCCGAGGCGCTTTATTCCGACATGGGGCATGTAGGGCGTGAAAATGTTTATTTCAGCTGGCCCTTTGTCAAGACCTGCCTGATCCTCAATTATATGGGACAGGGCGCCTGGATTATTAATAACATGGCCAATACAGCCCTGTATGGAATTCAGGATATGAATCCGTTCTTTCAGATGCTGCCGGTTATGATGCGTCCTGTGGCCGTCATTCTGAGCGCTATGGCGGCTGTTATCGCGTCGCAGGCTCTCATTACAGGATCTTATACCCTCGTTTCTGAGGCGATCCTGCTGGATCTGCTGCCTCATCTGAAAATCCAGTATCCGTCTGATACCAAGGGACAGCTCTACATTGGGACGGTCAATATCATCCTGTGGGTGGGATGCAGCCTTGTGGTGCTGTATTTCCGTTCCGGTCATAAGATCGAGTCTGCATACGGCCTGGCCATCACGCTGACGATGCTGATGACCACTATACTGATCTTCGCTTATCTGCAAAAGGTCAAACATAAGAAGATCCAGCCCTGGGTTATGCTGATCGTGTTTGGTTTGATCGAGTCGGTATTCTTTGTATCCAGCCTTGGCAAGTTCTTCCACGGCGGATATTTTACGGCTCTGCTGACTTTGGTCATTCTGGGCATCATGATCGTTTGGTACCGCGGTACCCAGCTGGAGCAGAAGTACTGCATTGAGCTGGCCATGCGCGATCATGTGGAATCTCTGAAAAAGCTTCATGAGGATACGTCCATTCCCATTCTTGCGCACAACCTGGTATACCTGGAAAAGGGTAGCAACAATGAGAGCATTGACCGTGATATCCTGTATTCAATTCTGGATAAGGATCCCAAGCGTGCGAAGGCCTATTGGTTCCTCAGCGTCAATGTATTGGATACCCCGAAAGATATGAATTATCAGGTAGAAATCTACGGGACAGATTATATTTTCCGCATAAAGCTTAATCTGGGCTTCCAGTGTAATCAGCAGGTGAACGTATATCTGCGGCAGATCGTGCAGGATCTGCAGAAGCGCGGAGAGCTTCCGGATCAGGAGAAAAAATACTCCATTTACGGAGTGTCCTCGGTGGGTAACTTTAAGTTTTACCTCATTCATAAATCGATACCCAGCAAGTCGGAATTGAGTTTTCTGGATGGTTATATCCTGCGGTTTAAGTACGCGATTCGCAAAGTTGCCGGTTCGAAGACGAAATGGTATGGTTTGGATAATGCGTCGGTCATTACAGAGAGCGTTCCTATGATCATTCCTTCCGGCAGCGAGTATCAACGGATACAGCGTCTCGAGAAGCCGTCGAACAAAACTGTCGGTTGAGATTCATGTTGTTTTTCGGCTATAATATGGAATGGGTTTAAAGATGCAGGTGCGGCACGGTTTTATACTGTGCCGCGCTTTTTTCGTTTGGATCCCGGTTTTTTTACAGCACAGCATGGAAAAGAGAGGAAGATCACGGATTCCGTTTTCAAAAAACCAATAAACCGGAATAAAGTCTTTGACCTTACAGATACTAACAACACCATACGCGATACAAGGAGATAGATATATGAAAGCAACCGGTATTGTAAGACGCATTGACGATCTTGGCAGAGTCGTAATCCCCAAGGAGATTCGTCGGACAATGCGTATTCGGGATGGAGACCCTCTGGAAATATACACAGAAAAAGATGGAGAAGTCATTTTCAAAAAATACTCGCCGATGGGTGAACTGGCAGAGTTTGCATCTCAGATCTGTGAAAGCCTGCATAAGTCAACGGGAAGCATGACTGTCGTTTGTGACAGAGACAGTGTGATCGCTGTAGCCGGGCTGCCCCGGCGGGAACTGATCGACAAGCGGATCAGCCATGAACTGGAGCAGCTGATGGAGTCCCGAAGGCTGTATCGGGCCGAAATCGGCATGATGTCGCTGCCGCTGACCGAAGCCGATGAGCGGTACTCGATCTCCGTGCAGGCCCCCATCCTTTCGGAAGGGGATGTGCTGGGCTGTATAGCGTTTATTGCATTGCCAAACAGTGGACCTGCGGGGGAACTGGAGACAAAACTGGCCCAGACCGTGGCAACATTCCTCGGCCGTCAACTCGAGGGTTGACCTTACAATTAAGCTTATAATGAAAAAGAAAAGACTGCCGGAAATTCTTCCGACAGTCTTATTTTTTACCGGATCACTGGTTCAGCGCATGAACATCACTTTCCGACTCTCCGATATGCATGTATTCATCATAGGTACACAGGCGATCGATAATGGAACCGTCCTCCTGAATGTCGATGATACGGTTGGCGACGGTCTGGGTCATCTGATGATCGTGGGTACTGAAAAGAATGTTGAAGGGGAATGCATCCATACCGTTGTTGAGCGCAGCAATGCTTTCAAGGTCGAGATGGTTTGTGGGCTGATCAAACATCAGAACATTGGACCCAGAGAGCATCATCTTGGAAAGCATACAGCGCACCTTCTCACCGCCGGACAGAACACGAACCGGTTTATAAACCTCATCGCCGGAGAAGAGCATACGGCCGAGGAAGGTTCGAAGATAGCTTTCCCGTTTGTCCACGGAGAACTGACGCATCCAGTCCATGAGGTCATACTCACAATTCTCAAAGAAATGGTTATGATCTTTCGGAAAATAGGCCTGGGTAGTGCTGATGCCCCATTTGACGGTTCCTTCATCGGGTTCCAGTTCCCCCGCGAGAATCTGAAACAGACATGTTACGGCATTTTCATTTCGACCGAGAATGGCGATCTTATCCTCTTTGCCCACGATGAAACTGACCTTATTTAGAAGCTTTACACCATCGACGGTTTTGGAGACCTCTGTAACAAAAAGCCGGTCTTTGCCAGGCTCCCGCTCGGCCTTGAAGCCGACCCAGGGGTAGCGGCGGCTGGAGGCAGGCAATTCTTCGATCGAGAGCTTATCCAGCAGTTTCCTGCGGGAGGTTGCCTGACGGGACTTGGATTTGTTGGCGGAGAAACGGCGAATGAAGTTTTGCAGTTCTTCAATTTTTTGCGCAGCTTTTTTGTTCTGGTCTCGGACAAGTTTTTGAATGAGCTGGCTGGATTCAAACCAGAAGTCGTAGTTACCGACATACATACGGATTTTTCCGTAGTCGATATCCACGATATGGGTGCAGACGGTGTTGAGGAAATAACGATCATGGCTCACGACAAGAACGGTTCCCTCATAGTCAAGGAGAAAGTCTTCGAGCCAGACGACGGAGGCAAGGTCGAGGTTGTTGGTCGGTTCGTCCAGCAAAATGATATCAGGACGTCCGAAGAGCGCCTGCGCGAGCAGGACTTTGACTTTTTGCCGGCCTTCCAGCTCGGCCATTCGGCAGGAGTGAAGTTCCACAGGGATCCCAAGTCCCTGCAGCAGACGGGAGGCGTCGGATTCTGCTTCCCAGCCGCCTAACTCGGCATATTCCTCCTCCAGCGCGGCAGCACGCAGCCCATCCTCATTGCTGAAATCTTCTTTTTCGTATATGGCGTCCTTTTCTTTTCCACATTCGTACAGACGCTGATTACCCATTATAACGGTATCGAGAACGGGATACTCGTCGTACAGACTCTGGTTTTGTTTCAGAACAGACATCCGGCGTTTGGGATCAACGTGGATCTGACCGTTGCTGGGTTCTTCCTCACCGGAAAGAAGCCGCAGGAAAGTGGATTTTCCTGCACCGTTGGCGCCGATAATACCATAGCAGTTGCCGGCTGTGAATTGCAGGTCAACATGAGAAAAGAGGACCTGTCCGCCGTATTGAAGAGAGAGGTTTTCTGTGGTGATCATAGGGGTGTACTCCTTTTGGATTTGACGGGATGCTTTGGTCCCGATGCAATAGTGCTTTTGGACAGAACCCTGTTTGTTCCCGGATGTATCAGCATCATTATGCCATACAGTTCAAAGTTTTTCAACATGCATGCTTTCGGCCGCCCTTGCGGAGGTGTGGTTTTTGGTTTATAATAATTATAATTGAAGAGTCTTTGAAGAATAACGACCATAGCTATCCATCGATGGAAGAAAGGTGCGGCACGTATATGAATATACTTCTTACGGGCGGAGCGGGATACATCGGCTCTCATACCGCAGTCGAATTGATCGGCGCGGGACATCACGTGATCATAGCGGATAACCTGTCCAACAGCAGCCCCGAGGCAGTACGTCGTATCGGTGAACTGACCGGTACGGCACCGGCATTTTATGAGATCGATGTCTGTGACCGGGCGGCGCTGGATCAGGTGTTTGCGCAGGAGAAACCGGAGGCAGTGATCCATTTGGCGGGCCTGAAAGCAGTGGGTGAATCCGTGCGGGAGCCGCTGCGCTATTATCGGAATAATCTTGACGCCGCGCTGACGCTGCTGGAAGTCATGGCGGCGTATGATGTTAAAATATTTGTGTTCAGCTCCTCGGCCACGGTTTATGGAGAACCGGGTGTGAGCCTGTTTACGGAGGACATGCCGCGCGGCGTTTGTTCCAGTCCGTACGGACGCAGCAAGCAGATGATCGAACAATTCCTGGAAGACTCGTCAGCAGCGGATCCTTCGCTCTCTGTTGTGATGCTGCGGTATTTCAATCCGGTTGGTGCGCATGAGAGCGGACGGATCGGCGAGGATCCGGATGGAATCCCCAACAATCTCATGCCTTATATCTCTCAGGTCGCTGTGGGACGTTTGCCGCGGCTTACCATTTTCGGGAACGATTGGCCGACACCCGATGGTACCTGCCTGCGCGATTATCTGCATGTGGTGGATCTCGCGCGCGGGCATCTGGCTGCCGTAGAATATGCCGTCGGGCGGACCGGCTGTGAGGCGATCAATCTCGGTACCGGACAGGGTAGAAGCGTGTTGGAAATGGTGAATGCTTTCTCGTCAGCAAGCGGAGTGGAGATACCCTATGTGTTCGGACCGCGCCGTCCGGGTGATATTGCGGCCTATTGGGCCGACCCTTCACGTGCCGCCAAGCTCCTTCATTGGCATGCGGAACTTACACTGGAAGATATGTGCCGGGACTCCTGGAACTGGCAAAAAGACAATCCGCATGGATATTCAGAAGAATGATATTATGTAAACCTGGCGCGGATAACAGAAAAACTCCGTGGACTTGCTCCTCAGCATGTCCACGGAGTTTGTTTTATTACAGATCTCAGAACTTATAGAACAGCATTTTGGCTCATCTGCGTCCGCCGCCACCGCCGCCGGAGAAACCTCCGCCGCCGAAGCCGCCGCCTCCTCCGAAGCCACCGCCGCCGAATCCACCAAATCCGCCGCCACCGCGGCCCCCGCCGAAACCACCGCCTCCGCGATGATTCCAGTGGTTATTGCGGTCGTTAAACGAATTGTTGTGGTGATTGTAGGGAGGCCTGTTTCTGTGGGAATATCGGGTTGCCCCAAAGATCAGGTAGGGGAGGATACTGCCTGTTCTGCGGTATCGGCGTCCACCCGTAATTCCTGTCCAAAGGCCGATGATGAGGAACAGGAGGATATAGAAAAGCAGACTGAAGCCGCTCGACTGGTTTTCCGGTGCGTAATGGGGGACGTCAGGCTGGGGACCGAAACCGGGTGAAACAACATGGCTGCCGCTGTTCTGCGAGCCGCTCTGGCTGACAGAACTGTCATACTCTTCGTCGTACCAGGCCATGAGTTCGGTGAAGAGTTCGTCTACGCCTTCATCGAATCTGTCAGCGTCCACATGGTCCCAGAAATGGTCGTTCAGCAGTTGATCGACCTCTCTGTCGGAGATGCGCCCGGAAAGACCGTAGCCCAGACAGAGCCAGCCTTTATATTCCCGGGCAACGAGCAGCAGGAGCATACCGTTGTTTTGGTCGGCACTGCCTACGCCCCAATCATTGAAAAGCTTGAGCGCATACTCCTCGCTGTCCAGACCGTCCGTGAGGTAATTGATGGTGACGACCACGATCTGTGCGCCGTCGCATTGCTGTTCCAGCGCACCGTTATAGTTTATGATCTTCTCCTTTGTGGTATCGGAGAGAACGCCGGCATAGTCTGCGACATAGAAATCTTCGCTTTGATCCACGACAGCCAGTACAGGAAGAGTTCCGAGCAACACAAGGATCAGCAAAAGAGAGCAAATTCTTTTCATGACAGCTCCTGATTCATGTGGTCAAAGTATTCCGGCGCATCCACACCGGAAATTGCCGCCAGAATGCGCGTGGGGAATACATCGTAAGTTGTACGAATAAATTCCATGACCGATTCGTTGTAGCCGGATTCCGTAATGGCACGGGCGGATTCCGTAAAATCGGAGAGGCAGGTATCCAGTATCATGGCTTCACGCTCGGTGAACATGGTATCCTCTGCTGCAAGGGCCCAGCCGGTTACTGCTTCCTGCAGCATCTCATTGGCGGTGTAACAGCTGCGGACAGAACCTCTTTCCAGTGCGTGCAGCAGAGCTTCGCGCGTGTTGCGTATATAGTCTGTATGATCCTGCAATTCGTCGTAGTTTACAGCGATAGAAATGATCGTTGCGGCGCGATTCAGACGAAGATCCAGATGACTTTCGATACTGGGGCGCTTATACCCTTCATAAACAACACCGGAATGGAAACCGGCCTCTACCTCCTGGCAGGCGGCACCGAGGGTGCGGTTCACGCTGAATATAGTGGAGAGCAGGACAACAACAAGGGCGATGGGAACGGCAACGATCTTTTTACGGAAAATCTCCATCTTTCAGCCCTTTCAGCCGCGGAGTTCGAGCATTTTCTGCTTGAGTTCGGCTTCAATACGACCGAGTTCAAGTTCGGCTTCGGCACGTCTGGCATGACCGTCATCCTGGATCTGACGAACTTCTTCCAGCGTGCTGATCAGGTGCTGATTGGTCTTTTTGAGGGTCTCAAGATCCACGATCCCGCGCTCGGCTTCTCTGGCAACGGCAACAGATCCCATATGCAGATCCTCGGCGTTCTTCTCCAGCAGACGATTCGTGATG
>JAUMXS010000152.1 GCA_030528965.1 Eubacteriales bacterium | reverse complement strand
GGTTAACGAGATTTTAAAAGAAGAAGCGCCTGCCATTGGGCAGAATTATACCATCGATACAACAATGACTACAGAGTGATGTTTCACGTGAAACAGTCGTTTTGTCTGTGTTTCACGTGAAACATGAAAGGATATGATTATGGGAAAGATCATCGCAGTGGTGAATCAAAAGGGCGGCGTAGGCAAAACTACAACAGCCGTAAACCTTACCGCAGCGTTAAAAGAAGCCGGAAAGCGGACACTTTTGTGTGATTTCGATCCTCAGGCGAACGGAACCTCCGGACTGGGCGTGGATAAACGGCATGTCCGCCATAGTGTCTACGATGTGATCATCGATGATTATCCGGTCAAAGATGCGGTCGTCAAAACAGAATATGGTGATGTGTTGCCGGCAACTGCAGATCTGGCTGGTGCAGGCGTGGAGCTGATCTCTATGCCGGAGCCCAACTTCCGGTTGCGCAATGCATTGGAGCAGCTGAGAAATGATTACGATGTAATCTTTATTGATTGCCCGCCGTCCTTGGAGTTGCTGACGGTAAATGCGTTGGCAGCTGCCGATGGAATTCTGGTGCCTGTCCAGTGTGAGTATTATGCGTTGGAAGGCCTGGCAGATCTGATGGTTACTTTGCGGATGGTGAAAAAGCGCATCAACCCCAATTTGGAGATCTTTGGCGTGGCGCTGACTATGTTTGACGGCAGAACTAATTTTTCCACCCAGGTGGCGCAGGAAGTGCGTCGCCATTTCCCCGGAAAAGTTTTCGGAACGGTGGTTCCCAGAAATGTGCGTCTTGCGGAAGCGCCCAGTCACGGCTTGCCCGTAACTGTGTATGATCGCCATAGCCGAGGCGCGCAAGCCTATAAAGCAATGGCAGAAGAAATTGTGAAAAAGCTATAAGAGGTGATATTTTGGCAGTGAAAAAAGGTTTAGGCCGGGGCATGGGTGCATTGATGGTAGATATTCCCGAGGAAACAGACCGCAGCAGCCCCTATCAGCTCCTGCCCATTCATAGAGTAGAGCCGAATCCCAATCAGCCCCGACGGGACTTTGATGAAGAGGAACTTCAGGCATTGGCGGATTCTATCGCTACTCACGGTGTGGTGCAACCGTTGACAGTGCGCCAGTTGCGCAGTGGGTATTATCAAATCATTGCCGGTGAGCGGCGCTGGCGAGCAGCCAGAATTGCGGAATTGAAGGAAATTCCTGCGGTGATCATAGAAGCCGATGACAAAAAGGTAATGGAACTGGCGCTGATAGAAAATTTGCAGCGACAGGATTTGAATCCCGTGGAAGAAGCCTTGGGTTACCGCAGCCTGATGGAAGACTACGGCTTGACCCAGGAGGATACCGCCAAACGGGTGGGCAAATCCCGTCCCGCGGTGGCAAATGCTCTGCGTTTGCTGAGCCTGTGTCCGGATGTCTTGGAGTTGGTTCGTAGCGGTAAGCTTTCCGCCGGTCACGCCCGTGCGGTTTTGAGTTTGAAATCTGAAAAGGCACAGAAGGAAGCGGCCAACAAGATCGTGAATCTGGGACTTTCCGTACGGCAGGCAGAGCTGCTTTGTAAGAACCTGGGCAAAGAGCCTGTGCC
Organism: Eubacteriales bacterium; assembly: GCA_030528965.1. GTDB lineage: Bacteria > Bacillota > Clostridia > Oscillospirales > Oscillospiraceae > JAUMXS01. The sequence goes on along the minus strand of JAUMXS010000152.1, from coordinate 288 downwards.
CGAAAAAGAACCCACGCTGGCAGTGAATTATGTTGCCGAGTGTGAAAAATACCTGTCCAAGCACTTGGGCAGAGGCGTAAAGATCGTCAACGGCAAGAGAAAAGGCCGTTTCGAGCTGGAATTTTACGGACAGGATGACCTGCAGGTGCTTCTGGATGCGCTGATGAAGATCGGAAAGTGAGGCAATTATGGAAAAGAAATTGTATCGCAGTAAGACTGATCAGAAACTGGCCGGTGTTTGCGGCGGCGCTGCAAAGTATTTTGGTATTGACCCCACTCTCATAAGAT
>JAUMXS010000059.1:1047-7899 GCA_030528965.1 Eubacteriales bacterium | reverse complement strand
CGGCCGGACGAACAGCGAGACGAGAAGTCCGAAAAAAACGGCGGCGCAGATGCCCGCAGAAGCGGCGGTGAAACCGCCGGTAAAGATTCCCAGAAGGCCCTTTTCGGCTACGGATTTTCGTACGCCGGTGGCCAGCAGGTTTCCAAATCCCGTAAGAGGGACGGTGGCTCCGGCGCCGGCCCAGTCGGCCAGCGGCTGATACAGTCCCACTGCGCCCAAAAACACGCCCGCGACCACATAAGAGGTCAGAATTCTTGCCGGAGTCAGATTCGTGCGGTCGACGAGAAACTGACCCAGAGCACAAAATGCGCCGCCGACCAGAAAGGCCCGAACAAAATCCCAGAGAACTGTCATCTTTTCACCCCTTCCGATTCATATCCAGCGCGACGGCATGGCAGATACCGGGGATGCTCTCTCCCTGCAGCGAGGATGTCGGCGACATGAGAGCGCCGGTAGCGGCAAAAAGCACCCGCGGCCAGATCCCTTCGGTGAGCTGCCGCAGAATATGCCCGGCCAGAACAGAGGCTGCACAGCCGCAGCCGGATCCGCCGGCGTGTACATCCTGTGCACGCTGCGCGTAAATCAGCAGACCGCAGTCGGTACAGGCCGGGCCCAGATCCACACCGTCATTACGGAACAGATCACAGAGTATTTCATGCCCGATGCGCCCCAGATCCCCTGTGACAATGGCGTCATAGTCCGAAGGCTTGCGTGCGGTGTCTTCAAAGTGCGCCTTCAGAGTTTCATATGCGGCAGGGGCCATAGCTGCGCCCATGTTGGCTGCATCGGTCACGCCGGCATCCACAATGCGGCCGGTCGTGACATGTGTTACATAAGGCCCGGGACCCTCCGAACGCAGAATCAGCGCACCGGCACCGGTCACGGTCCACTGTGCCGTCGGTGTTCGCTGACCGCCGTATTCCAGCGGCAGACGGAACTGTCGCTCCGCAGAACAGAAATGCGAGCAGGTCATGGCACCTGCGATGTCCGCGAAGCCGCCGTCTATCGTCATTGCCGCGAGCGATAAAGATTCTGCCATCGTGGAACAGGCACCGTAAAGCCCGAAGAACGGGATATTGGAGTCCCGCAGAGCAAAGGCGGAACCTGTGCATTGATTCAAAAGGTCGCCGGAGAAAATATATTGTACGTCCGAGGGCGGAAGCTTAGCCTTGTCGCAGGCGAGTGCGAAGCAGCGGGAAAGCATGGTGCTTTCCGCTTTTTCCCAGCTCTGTTCGCCGAAATATGAATCCTCGCTGATATAGTCAAACCAGTCCCGCAGGGGGCCTTGACCCTCTTTTTTGCCGACGACGCAAGCACCTGCTGCGATCGAAGGCGGGTTTTCCAGTCGTATCGTCTGTTGTCCCATTCGTTTGATGCCCATGGAATGTCCTCCCTTTCAACTTTCCACAGTATGCCCCGCATGGATAAAAATATTGCATCCGGGTCATTGCGGCAAAACGACGGAGCCTGACATGTCGGCTCAAAAAGGCGGGGAAAACAAAAAAAGACAGGGAAAGAAAAGCAGATTCTCCTTTTGTACCCTTAGGTTGGTTCGTCAGAATCTGCAAAGAGACAGGACGTATAATGGAGCGGAATACGAGCAAAGGCCTTTTGGAAAAAGAGGAGTAATGGCATGGGCAACCGCAAGAAAAGAAAACTTACGGAAAAACTGCGTGCCTTCGGAGCAGAGGCATCTTCGGAGGCGTATACCTTCATGGGCTGTCACCCGGCTCGAAAGAACGGGCAGGATGGTTTTGTGTTCCGCGTCTGGGCACCGCATGCACGCTTTGTACAGGTAATCGGGGAGTTTTGTTCCTGGGATCCCCATAAATCCATGGAACTTAGGCCCATCGGCGGCGGCGTGTGGGAGGGATTTTCCAATCTCCCGCAGCGTGGACAGGCGTACAAATACCATATTGGCTGCGCCGGAGGCGGTACGGTGTATAAGAGTGATCCTTACGGCTTTTCCATGGGCCTGCGGCCCGATAATACAAGCCGGATCTGCGATCTGCGGGGCTTTCGCTGGACGGATGAGGAATGGTGCGCTGCACGCCGTGAGGGGAATCAGCTGTCATCCCCGCTGAATATCTATGAGGTCCATCTCGGCTCGTGGCGGCGCGGTTCAAACGGGGAGTTCCTCTCCTATGCCAACTGCGCAAAGGAGCTTGCCGTATATGCCCGCAATATGGGCTATACACATATTGAATTGCTCCCGGTGGCGGAACATCCTTATGACCGTTCCTGGGGCTATCAGTGCACCGGCTGGTTTGCGCCCAGTGCACGATTCGGGTCACCGAGGGATTTCATGCGCTTTGTGAATATCTGCCATGCGCACGGTATCGGCGTCATTCTGGATTGGGTCGGGGCGCATTTCCCACGGGATGAGTGCGGATTGTTCGAGTTTGACGGCGGTTATTGTTATGAGCCCACCGACCCTCTTTTACGCGACCATCCCGAATGGGGGACCCGGACTTTTGATTTTGGGCGGAATGAAGTGCGTTCTTTTTTGATCTCCAGCGCCGTATACTGGCTGGACAAATACCATGTTGATGGACTGCGTGTGGATGCCGTGGCCTCCATGCTCTACCTTGACTACGGACGTCAGGGCGGCCCGTGGCGGCCGAATGAGTATGGGGGTCATGTGAATCTGGCCGCTGTCTCTCTGCTGCGCGATCTGAACCGTGCCTGCTATGCCCAAAACCCCGGCGTACTTATGCTTGCTGAGGAATCAACCACTTTTCCGCTGGTCACAAGACCGGATTATGTCGGTGGGTTGGGCTTTACCTTCAAATGGAGTCTCGGCTGGATGCATGATACGCTGGAATACATGTCGGCAGATCCGCTGTTTCGCAAGGGACTTCATGAAAAGCTTACATTTCCGCTGACTTACGCTTTCGCGGAGAATTTTGTGCTTACGCTCTCTCATGATGAGGTCGTTTATGGGAAAAAATCTCTGCTCGGGAAAATGCCCGGGAGATATGAGGAAAAGCTTCAGAATCTGCGCGTGCTTTATGCCTATATGATGGCTTCGCCAGGGAAAAAACTGCTCTTCATGGGCGGGGAGTTCGGACAGTTATCCGAGTGGGACAGTGAAAAAGAACTGGACTGGAAGCTGCTGGAGCACGAACAGCACAAGCAGCTGCGGAAGTTCGTGAGAGATTTGAACCGGCTGTATCTCTCACGCCCGGCACTTTGGGAAAATGATTACGGCTGGGATGGTTTTCAATGGATTTCCCATGATGACCGGGACAACAGCGTGGCGGCTTTTTTACGGAGCGGGGAGGAGGACAGACTGCTCGTCGTGTGCAATTTCTGCCCCATCGCGAGAAAAAACTATCGTTTGGGCTTGCCGGAAGCCGGAAGATACATACCGATGTTTTCCGGGGATGCACGCTGCTACGGCGGAACGGGACTGAAGCCTTCTCCCGTGGAGAGTGAAAAGGTCCCCATGCACGGTTTTTCACAGTCCGGGCGATTTACCCTGCCGCCGCTTGCTGTTGTGTTTTACGATGTACCGAAACGATCAAGCGGGAGAAAAATACCGAAAAAGGAGGCATCACCATGAACCGGGGGAAAACCTGTATAGCCATGCTTCTTGCGGGCGGACAGGGAAGTCGACTGCGTGTGCTGACGGAGAATACCGCCAAGCCTGCCATGCCATTTGGCGGCAAGTACCGCATCATTGATTTTTCCCTTTCCAACTGCATCAATTCCGGCATAGACACTGTCGGGATCCTTACCCAGTATCAGCCGCTGGAACTCAATGATTATATTGGAAACGGCCGTCCCTGGGATCTTGACCGCAGTTTCGGCGGGGCACATATTCTGCCGCCCTATACCAAATCAGAGGGAAATGAATGGTATCTGGGAACGGCCAATGCCATATTCCAGAACAGTTCCTTCATTGAACGGTATCGGCCGACCTATGTTCTCGTGATCTCCGGGGATCACATCTACAAAATGGACTACCGGAAGATGCTCCGCTTCCATCAGGACCACAAAGCGGAGTGTACCATTGCGGCGCTGGATGTAAGCCGGGAGGATGCCCGGCGCATGGGTGTGCTCTGTGCCGATGAAAACGGTGCCGTAACGGAATTTGAGGAAAAACCGAAAAATCCGCGCAGTACGCGGGCATCAATGGGTGTATATATGTTCACATGGAGCTTTCTGCGGGAGTATCTGCTGGCGGATGAGGCGGACCCAACATCGGAAAGGGATTTCGGGAAAAACGTTATTCCCGCGATGCTGAGAGACGACCGGCGTGTATTTGCCTATCCTTTTTCCGGGTATTGGAAGGATGTCGGGACACTGGAAAGCCTTTGGGAGGCAAATATGGATCTTTTGGATCCGGAGGATCCGCTGGGCATGCGCGATCCGCAGTTTAAGATCTATTCGCGCAATTATGCGTATCCGTCAAGCCTGCTGACTTCCGGTGCGGTGCTGCGGAATGCTTTTGTGACGGAGGGCTGCATGGTGCGTGGTCGGGTGGAAAACTCGATCCTTTCCACCGGCTGTACGGTGGAAGAGGGGGCTGTGGTGCGGGGCAGCGTAATCATGCCGGGAACGATGATCCGCCGCGGCGCGTACATCAGCTGTGCTGTCGTGGGCGAAAACTGTGAGATAGGTGCCGGAGCGCACTTGGGACAGAGCGGAAAGAACGGCGGATGCACCGACTGGCCGGGGATCAGCGTTCTGGGGCATGGGAAAACGCTGGAAGCCGGCGAGCATGTGGGCGCGGGCATTATCCGTTGAGGAGGGAGGAACACCATGCCGATGATCGGCGTTGTATTTTGCGGATTGTATAACGCAGCACTGGATGAGCTGACGCGGGACAGGACGGTGGCATCTCTGCCTTTCGGCGGACGGTACCGGCTCATTGATTTCACGCTGTCCAATCTGGTTAATTCCGGGATCAATACAGTGGGGATCATCACGACCTCCAATTATCGTTCCCTTCTGGACCATCTGGGCAGCTGCAGAGAGTGGGATCTGGATCGAAAAAACGGAGGACTGGTGCTGCTGCCGCCATTTGTTGCGGGGCAGAGAGGGAAGTACCGGGGTAAACTTGACGAGCTCGGCGCCGCGCTGACTTTTTTGGAGCGCAGGACGGAGGAATATGTCTTTCTGACCGATACGGCAACGGTTTGCCAAATGGACCTGCGGCCGATTCTGGGTGCGCACGCCGGAACGGAGCGGGACGTGACCGTTCTGGGCGTGCCGGCAGAAAAGTGGCAGAGCGAGCGGGCAGAGCTGGTGCTGGAAACGGACGGGAGAGGAACGGTGTGCGGCATGTCGATCGACTGCCTGCCCGGTCCGGGCAGTTTTGCAGGGATTGGGGCCTGCATCCTCTCACGGGAACTGCTGATTCAGGCTGTACGGGACTGTCAGGCCCGTGGGCTGCATCATCTGGAGCGGGATTTTCTGCAGAGCGGGTTCAACCGGGGAAAACTGCGAATTGCCGTGCACGAGCATCGTGACGTTTTTTTTCGCAGTACAGGTGTGGCGGAGTATTTCCGGAATAATCTGGCTCTTCTGGATGAGAAGGTCATGCATGAGCTGTTCCGGCCGGATATGCCCGTATTTACCAAGGTTCGTGACGAGGTCCCGAGCTTTTACGGAGACAGCGCCCGGCCGGAAAACTGCCTGATTGCAGACGGCTGTGAGGTATACGGGCGGGTGGAACGCTCGGTGCTCTTCCGTGCGGTGACCGTGGGGAAAGGAGCGGAACTCACCAGCTGTGTCGTTATGCAGGGGAGCCGCATCGGCGAGGGGGCGGTTTTGGAAAACGTGATCGTGGACAAAGGCGTTACGGTTTTTCCCCATGTGCATTTGCGCGGAGCGGAAGAGCATCCCGTGGTTTTACGAAAGGGGGCGGTAATATCAGTTTGAAAATCCTTTTTGCGGCGAGTGAGTGCGCGCCGTTTCTCAAAACGGGTGGGTTGGGTGATGTGATCGTAGCATTACCCGCGGTGCTTGCACAGGAACCCGATACGGAGATACGGGTGATCCTGCCTTGGTACCGGGCCGTCCGGGAGAAATTCGGAGAAAAAACAGAGCGGATTGCAGAGTATCGTGTGCAACTGGGGTGGCGTGATCAGCATGTCGGGCTGCTTTCTCTGCGTGTCGGTAAAGTGCGGATGCTCTTTTTAGAGAATGATTATTACTTTGACCGCGACAGTACTTACGGATACTATGACGACGGAGAGCGCTTTGCGTGGTTTTCCCTTGCAGCGACGGAAACGCTGCATCAGCTGGACTGGTTTCCGGATGTGCTGCACTGCAGCGACTGGCAGACGGCACTGATACCGCTTTTTCTGCGTATTCTTTCACGGGGAAACAGACGATTCGGTGAGGTTCGTACGCTCCTTACGATTCACAATGCAGAGTATCAGGGGAAAGCGCCGATCGAGTTTGCCCGGGACGTTTTGGGACTCCGGGAGGAGGATATTCCCGTTATGCGCTGGGATGGAGCGGTGAATTTCCTGAAAACGGGGATCGTATGCTCCGACAGAGTGAATGCAGTTTCGCGCCGATATGCCCGGGAATTGCTCGACCCTTTCTATGCCTTTGGGCTGGACCGCATCCTGCGGGAGCAGGAGAGCAAACTGTGCGGCATCGTAAATGGGATCGATACCGAGCTGTATGATCCCCGGCGGGACCCCTTTCTGACAGCAAATTATTCCCGGAATAATCCGTCCGCCAAACGGGAGAACAAGGCAGCACTGCAGAGGGAGCTGGGCCTTGCGGTGCGGCCGGATATGCCGCTGCTGGCTATGGTCACGCGGCTGGTCTCTCACAAGGGAATAGATCTGGCAGAACAGGCGATACCTGCGCTGATAGACGATTTCCCTC
>JAUMXS010000059.1:0-1037 GCA_030528965.1 Eubacteriales bacterium | reverse complement strand
GGAGAAGAGCGGTACGAAAACACGTTCTGCTGGTGGTCGAAGGCATACCCGGAGCGCTTTTCTGCACGGCTGTGCTTCGATGAGGCACTTTCACGGCGGGTTTATGCCGGTGCGGATATGATCCTGATGCCGTCCATACAGGAACCGTGCGGCCTGACGCAGCTTGTCGCTATGCGATACGGCGCAGTTCCCATCGTGCGGAAGACGGGAGGCCTTGCGGATACCGTTTCGCCCTACGACCCCGTGACGGGAGAGGGACTTGGCTTCGTGTTCGAAAACTGCGACGCGGAAAGCCTCATAGATGCGGTGCAGCGCGCCTGTACGGTTTACAAGGAAAAGAAGTGCTGGGACCGTCTATGCGGGGCAGTCATGTCGGTGGACAGCAGCTGGGATAAGTCGGCGCGCGAGTATCTCAGGCTCTACCGGGAGCTTTTATGAGTGGTTGGCACACCCTGTACGACAGCCGAAAAAGGTTGTGAAGAAGTCCGTCAGCCTGCTTCCGGAGGTGTCCGGACGCTTGCGGACAACTCTTGCTTTAACCGGCAAAAGGCCCGGCTGAATACGCAGCCGGGCCTTTTCAGCGACACACAAGATGTACGTCGGCTTATTGTTTAGTTATACTTCGTAGACTGCGTCTCGCAGTAGAGGCAGCGGTACACGCGGTTGGTACGATCAGTGAGCAGGAAAACGTGAGGCAGTTCCTGTTCCGTGGAGGTGATGCAGCGCGGATTTTTGCAGCGGACGATGTCGGTCAGACGTTCCGGCAGTTGGGGAGAGTATTTCTGAACCCGTTCGCCGTTGCGGATCATATTGACCGTGATATCCGGCGCAATATAACCCAGCACATCCAGATTGATATCGAGGATCGCGTCGATCTTGATGATATCCTTGCGGCCCATGCGGCGGCTGACAGCGTTCTTAATGATGGCAACGGGGCAGTCCAGCGCTTCCAGATTCAGAAAACGGTAGATTTCCATGCCCTTGCCTGCGGGGATGTGGTCCAGAACGATGCCGTTATGGATGGAGTCTATATTCAT
>JAUMXS010000151.1:602-1882 GCA_030528965.1 Eubacteriales bacterium | reverse complement strand
GCCTTCTCGGATGGGACGGGTCGTACAGGGAACGAGGCGCTCGAAAGGGAGCGCCGCGTCGCTGAGAAGTTCTTTATAGAGTGTATCTTTGCCGGTGCCGCTCTTCCCCATGATGCAGAAGATGCGGTTATTGCCGCGCCCGGTTGATTCGCCAGAGGCAGCGTCGGCATTGCCGCGCCCGGATGATTTGCCGGGCGCGGCATCGATCATTTCAGAAATTACCATACTTCAATCACTCTCGTCATGTTGGTGTTGCCTGCCACGCCGAGCGGCACACCTGCTGTCAGAACGATGTTGTCGCCTTTTTTCACATAGCCTGCCTTCTTGGCTGCGTCAATAGCCGCGTCAAAGAGCATTTCCTCTCTGTCTTCCTGAGGAATATTGAGCGGATATACGTCAAAGAGCACATTCATCTGGCATGCCACGGATTCACTGATCGTACATGCAATGATTGGGCAGGTGGGTTTATATCTGGAGAGGCGGATCGCCGTAAATCCGGAAATTGTAACTGTGATAATGGCTTTGGCCTGAATGTCACCGGCCACCGTGCAGGTCGCATGGGAAATAGCAGTGGTGATGTCGGTCATGTCATCATCAAACTGCTTCATTCTCTGCTTATAGTGAATGTCCTTCTCAGCGCGTTCCGCAATGACCGACATGGTCTTTACAGCTTCTTCCGGATAAGATCCGGCTGCTGTCTCACCGGAAAGCATGATCGCTGTCGTACCGTCATAAATCGCGTTTGCCACGTCTGTCGCCTCCGCTCTTGTGGGGCGGGGATTCTTCATCATGGAGTCGAGCATCTGAGTCGCCGTAACGACGATCTTGCCCAACTGGTTGGCTCTCTTGATGATGTGTTTCTGAATGACAGGCACTTCCTCGAGCGGAACTTCAACGCCGAGGTCGCCGCGGGCTACCATGACACCGTCCGCGGCCTCGAGGATCTCTTCGATATTGTTGACACCCTGGACGGACTCTATTTTGGCAATGATCTTCATCCGGCTGTTGTTGGCCTTGAGGATCTCGCGGATCTCATTGACGTCTTTGGCTGTTCTGGTGAAATAAGCGGCAATGAAATCATAGCCCATACGGCAGCCGAACTCGATATCGGAGCGGTCCTGCTTGCTGATGAAAGGCATGGACAGGTCGGCGCCGGGGAGGTTGACGCCCTTGTGGTTGGAAACGGGACCGCCGTTGATGACTGTGCAGACCACTTCCGTCTCAGTCTTGGAATCGACGCGGAGGCCGATCAGGCCGTCATCGATCAGAACCATGCCGCC
>JAUMXS010000151.1:0-592 GCA_030528965.1 Eubacteriales bacterium | reverse complement strand
ACACTCACATCCATCGGAAGATCGCTGTAAGTGACAGAAGCCCTGGTGTTGTCACCCATCACTTCCTCAGTGGTCAGAGTGAATGTCTGGCCCCTTTCAAGGAGGACCTTGCCGCCTTCAAAATCGCGCAGGCGAATTTCGGGGCCCTTGGTGTCGAGCAGTGTCGCCACCGGCACGCCCATCTCGCGGCGAAGGCGGACCACTCTGCGGAACTTTGCTTCGTGCTCCTCATGAGTTCCGTGCGAGAAATTGAATCTCGCCACATTCATGCCTGCATTGATCAGCTTCCTGAGCATTTCTTCGTTTTCGCTGGCAGGTCCGATCGTGCAGATGATCTTGGTCTTACGCATCTTTTACCTCCTTGTCGAAGCGCTTAGCGCTGAGACACTGATCGGCGCGTTTCATATTCACCGATATGGTCTCGCAAGGTCTGAGGCGCTTCGGCTCAAACCTTGTGAGTGAAAAACCAGCTCTTTTATGACTCTTAAGAGTGATTTTCCGTGGTTTTTCCCGACATATATCTGTTTTATTATAACACAGGGCTTGGAATAGAGGACATGGAATAAGAAATTGTGGGGATGTTGAAAAATGA
>JAUMXS010000150.1 GCA_030528965.1 Eubacteriales bacterium | reverse complement strand
CATGGACTACGATTTCTTTGAAGGAAGAGATCTTTTCTGGCTGATGACCATGGATACCGGCGGATCAATGCCGACCTGCAAGATTTCGACCTATAAGCCCGGCAAGCGCGAAACCGGCGTGATCGAGGACATGGAGCAGGTGCTCTATCAGGTCATGTTCCGCTCTTCGCAGATTGCCGTCGTCGGTACGAACTATCTTTGCATGTACGACTACCACGGCAAGGAAATCGAAGACGACCGAACCACGGTCTACGGATATTATCTCCATGCCGTGGACAAGTCCGTTGACAATCCCCTGATGCTGTTTGTGCCCAACCGCCAGTCGGAAGGAGCATCCGGCATCACAGACGTCCGCATGATTCGCGGACGCAGCGAATCCCTCATTCATCTGCCCAGAGAATGCACGCATCTGGAAGCCAAGGGAACCACGCTTTACGGCTTCTCGGGCCGATACCTCGTCAAGAATGAATTCGGCGAAAAAACCTCCAAGGTATACACCTTCCCGGTGGATGTTGAAACGGTGCTCGGAATCACTTCCGACAAAACCGCCGTGGTCACTTCCGCAGGTTCGATTTTCCTGGTTCGTCTGCCCTGAATATAAAGTCTCTTTCATAGGAGGAAATAAAAATGAACATTATCGACATTATTCTCATCGCGATTCTGGGCGTCAGCGTCCTGTCCGGCATGCAGAAGGGCTTTCTGACCTCGCTTCTTGCCACTTTCGCCTTCGTCGGCGCCTGGGTTGCCGCCCGCACGGTCTACCCCACCCTCGCCCAGCAGTTCCTGGCCAGCGAGTTCATGAAGTGGCTTGAGGTCAACATCACCTTTGAAGGCTTCCTTGCAAATCTCGGCGAATATGCCGGAAAGTATGTTGAATCCGTTTCCGCCGGCATGAATTCCATCGTCGACACCCTCGCGCAGAACAATGTGCCCGAAGCCATCATCGCTTCCTTCAAGGCCAACACCGCTGCCTTCCCCACGCTGACCGTTTCCGAGTATTTCTCCGAAATCGCCTGGCAGGCCATTTTCAATGTGGTAAGCTTCGCGCTCGTTTTTGCGATTGCCTATGCGGTGCTTCTGCTCGTCGTCAATCTCTTTAACAACGTCTTCCGCGTTCCCAAGCTTCGCGGCGTGGATGCCCTTCTGGGCGGCGTGCTTGGCGCGGTCCGCGGCTATGCCGTTGTCTGCCTCGTCTGCGCGATCATTCCCATGGTGTTCACCGCGCTGGATTCTTCCGTGATCGACGCGTTCCTCGCGGATTCTTCCATCGGCAGATTCTTCATAAGCGGTGATTCCGTGTTCAAGGATCTGTTCCGCGTCGGCGACCAGCTCACCGATATCATCAAGAACCTGAGCCTGATCTGAATTCCATACCCATAATAATGCGGGACGGGAAACCCGTCCCCTACGATTCGAACGATACGTTTCGTTCACCGTGTAGGGGGCGGGTTTCCCGTCCCGTATATCTTAAGATGCTTTGAATCAAGGAGTGAAAAGCATGTGGCCTTTTAAGAAAGCAAAGAGCGAAAAACCTTTTGAAATCTCACACGACCATGCGATTTTAAACTATTATGCCGGTACGGAAACGAATTTCCGCGTACCGGAGACGTATGAAAATCTGCCTGTCACCGAAATCGCCCAGAATGCGTTCAGGGATGCAAAGCACGTAAAGACCGTCTATACGGGCGCAAATGTTCAGAAAATCGGCAAAAAAGCTTTCGCCGGATGTGCGGACGATCTCCGCCTCATTCTGAATCCCGGGGCGGAACGCGAGGAAGGCGCTCTGATGGGCGTAAAGAGCGTGTATTTTGAAAACGAAACCGGCCTCACGCTCGTCTCCTATGCGGGCCAGGAAACCGAGCTCCGTCTGGAGGACGAATGCTTCGGCAAAAAAGTAACCGGCATCGGCGA
>JAUMXS010000149.1 GCA_030528965.1 Eubacteriales bacterium | reverse complement strand
GCCCTTCGTGAAAACAGTCCCCTTTGCGGAACCAAACTGAAAGATCTGTCCAAACTCCTCAAACTTCGTATTCTTGTCTGCGTTGTTCAGCGAAACGGTGAGGTCTGCATCCCAGACGGCAACTTCGAACTTCAGAAAGGCGACGAGATTTATGTCACAGCCCCTGCCAATGAGCTGATCCGGCTGATGCAAGGCGCCGGCCTCAAAACGCGCAATGTGAAAGATGTTCTGATCGTCGGCGGCAGCCGATCTTCCGCCTATCTGGCCGAAATGCTCCTCAAGACCGGCGCGCGGGTCAAGATCATCGAAAAAGACCGCGCCAGAAGTCATGAACTGGCTGACCGGCTGCCTGAAGCTACCATCATCTGTGATGACGGCTCCAGTCAGTCCGTCCTGCGTCGGGAAAACGCCCGCAGGATGGATGCTGTTGTCACTTTAACCAATCATGATGAGGAAAACATTATCATGTCCATGTACGCCACGCACATCGGAGTTCCTCATGTCATTACGAAAATCAACCGTACCGAGTACAATGAAATACTCCAGCAGCGGGGTATCAACTGCATCATAAGCCCGAAGCTTCTTTGTGCAAATGATATTATCCACTATGTTCGCTCCATGCAGAATACCTCCGGGCAAAGCGTAAAGACGATTCACAGCATGGCTGATGACAAAGTCGAAGCTCTGGAATTTGAGGTCACGGAAAACGTACGGCATCTGGGTGTCCCCTTTATGAACATCCCGCTCAAAAGTCAGATCCTGTTTGCCTGCATCTATCGGCAAGGGGAAGTTATCATCCCCAACGGCAGTTCCTGCCTGAAAGTCGGCGATAATGTCGTGGTCGTGACAACCGCCAACCGCGTTATTCTTGACCTGAACGATATCTTTAACGACGGAGAATAAAGCATGAATTTCCAAATCATCCGGAACATCATCGGTTATATCATGCTGATCGAAGCTGCATTTATGATTCCCGCTCTGTTCATCTCATTGTCCCAGCAGGAATCCGCATCGGTTATGGCCTTTGGGGCCACGATCGTGCTTCTGATCGTCGTCGGTCTGCCGATGGCAGTAAAACGGGCCGCCAGAAAGAGCTATTATGCGCGCGAAGGCTTTGTGACCGTTGGTCTGGGCTGGATCGTCGTATCTATCTTCGGCGCGCTGCCGTTCACGTTCAGCGGCAGCATTCCGAGCTTTGTTGACGCTCTTTTTGAAACGATTTCGGGCTTCACGACCACCGGTGCGAGCATCCTGACGGATGTGGAAGCACTTCCCATGGGCATGCTCTATTGGCGAAGCTTTACCCATTGGCTGGGCGGCATGGGCGTTCTGGTCTTTCTTCTGGCCATTGGACCCATTTCCGGCGGTGATTCGGGCGACACGCTCTACCTGCTCCGGGCCGAAAGCCCCGGTGTCAACGTCAGCAAACTCGTTCCCCGTATGCGCCGCAGCGCACTCATCCTCTATCAGATCTATATCGCCCTGACTGTTATTCAGACCATTCTTCTCCTGCTCGGAGATGTTCCCCTGTTTGATTCCGTCACGCTCTCCATGGCCACTGCAGGAACCGGCGGCTTTTCCATCAAGAACACCAGCGTTGCTTCCTACAGTACTTACGCCCAGATCATCATCACGATATTCATGTTCCTTTTCGGCGTAAACTTCAACGTGTTTTATCTGCTTCTCCTGCGTCAGTTCCGCCGCGCCGTAAAAAGCGAGGAATTCTTCGTCTATCTGGGCACTTTCGTCATTTCGGTCGGTATCATTGTCTTCAGTGTTCTGCCCCTGTTTGAGAATCTTTTTCAGGCGCTGCTTCACACCGCTTTTACCGTAGCCTCCATCATGAGTACTACTGGCTTTATCACCGTGGACTATGATCTCTGGCCGCAGCTTCCGCGTATGCTCCTTCTGCTGCTCATGTTC
>JAUMXS010000058.1 GCA_030528965.1 Eubacteriales bacterium | reverse complement strand
GCAGAGATTATACTCCGCAGGATCGACTTTAAACTCGATCGGAGCTTCCGCCTTGCGGAAGATCTCCTCCGTGTCGATACGGTTGGGGATAGCCGTGATGGGCTTGTCAAAGATCCCGGAGCTGCGCCGAAACCCGTCGATGATCCCGGGAGAAACAGCAGCAAATTCGTCATAATACCGCAGTTTGCTGCGGAAAAAATGCCACAGCACCCGATACTTCGGTTCGCTGCGTTTTTTGATTTCCACATCGTTATGGATCCACATCACGCGCTTTTTAGCCGGGACACTCAGCGCATTGACAGCGCATTCGTTGCGGTAGCTGTTGAAATCCACAGCCACATCATAGGTACAGTCCGTTTTCACCCGCGGAGCAAAACGGCGCAGAAATCCAAAATAAATCAGCCGGTTCAGGAAGGGGTATGGCTTTTCAAAAAACACGCGGAGGTTTTCATTCTCCGGCAGCGGAAAAAACTCCTCGCGATCGAAAAGATACAGATCGACCTTGCAGCGGGAATAATCGATCTGATTGAGTATATTCACAAGCGCTTTCTGAATACCGCCGACACGCAGGTCACTCTGAAAAACGGCAATATGTTTCATACGGAAGGATCCTCCCTTGGGATTCCGCTGCATCAAGCTTTCGGCTTCCGCCGATTGAAGCAGCGATTACTTGACCGAAGCGGCAAGAAAATGTATAATGGGTGCGGCGCAGAAATGCGCCGACGGAAGTGCTTTTATACCTTTTTATTGTATATTACTTCCCTATTTTTTGCAAGGAAGAGTTGTTGCGGATGCCGGGCAGCCGGAAAAATCGGAACGGCGTACTGATCTGCGGAGCCTATGGACACGGCAATGCCGGAGATGAGGCGATCCTGGATGCGATCGTGGCGGAACTGCGGGGTATTGACCCTGTGCAGCCCGTCACCGTTTTGTCGCGCCTTCCGGAGGAAACCGCCGCACGCTGCAATGTGCAGGCACTGCACACCTTTGATCTGCCCGCCTTCTTCCGTGTGATGGGCCGGGCCAAACTCTATATTAACGGCGGCGGCAGCCTGATCCAGGATGTCACAAGCAGCCGCAGCCTGTTTTATTATCTGTTCACCATCTGGCTCGCGAAACGCCGCGGCTGCCGTGTCATGATGTACGGCTGCGGTGTGGGGCCTGTGAACCATCCCCGGAACCGTCGTCTCGCCGGTCGTATCATTGACCGCTATACGGATGCCATCACGCTCCGTGAACCGAACAGCGAAGATGAACTGCGGTCCTGGGGCGTGACGAAACCGGAGATGATCCTTGCTTCCGACCCGGCGCTGTCTCTGACCCCCGCGCCGGATGAGGAAATCGACACATTCCTGCGGAAACAGGGCCTGGATCCCAACGGGCGCTATGCCGCCTTTTGTCTGCGGCGCTGGCCGGGCTTCTGGGAGAAGGCCGACAGTTTCGCTGCTGCCGCTCGGCATATATGGGAATCGCAGGGTCTGGAGCCTGTTTTTCTCTCCATCAATCAACGCAACGACGGTGAAGCCGCCGACTGTGTTCTGAAACTGCTGGAGGATATCCCCTGTCACGCCGTACATGATCCGCTTCCCGCCGGACTGGCGATCGGCTTGCTCTCCCGGATGGAACTCGTGGTCTCCATGCGGCTGCACGGACTCATATTCGCCGCCGGCTGCGGAACGCCCCTCGTGGGCATAAGCTACGACCCCAAGGTCACCTCCTTCATGGAGTATATCGGACAGGAACTGTGCGTGCCGCTGGAGGAGCTCACGCCGGAGCTGCTCTGTACGCTCACCGACCGCGCCGCCGCCCTTTCCGGTGATCGTCCCCGGCTGCTGGAAAACGCCCGGCGTCTGCGTCAGATCGAAACGCGCAATGCCGAAACCGCGGCACAGCTTTTGGAGAAAAACGTCTGAAGAATCAGGCGAAAAACGCTTGACAAGCAAAGACATACATGATAAAGTATCTTGGCCGCTTTGAATGGGTTTATAAGTGGATGCTTTTTCATCCCGCCCCCGACAGCGAGACTCTTACAGAGAGGAAGACTGAAAGACTTGAAGTATGCGATTATCGAAACCGGCGGTAAGCAGTACCGCGTGACCGAAGGGGACGTCCTTTTCGTGGAAAAGCTTCCCGTTCAGGCCGGCGATGAGGTCATTTTTGACCGCGTTCTCGCCGTCTCCAACGAAGGCAGCACCGTTCTGGGTGCTCCCGTAGTGGAAGGTGCCACCGTTACCGCCAATGTGGTGAAGAACGGCAAGAGCAAGAAGGTCATTGTCTACAAGATGAAGCCCAAGAAGGGCTACCACCGCCTTCAGGGCCATCGCCAGCCCTATACCAAGGTCCAAATCGGCGAGATCCGCGCCTGATCGGCCGGCATGAAAGACTAATGGAGGTGTAATCCAGTATGGCACATAAAAAGGGAATGGGCAGCACCAAGAACGGTCGCGACAGCGAGGCCAAACGTCTTGGTCCCAAGAGAGCTGATGGTCAGTTTGTTCTGGCCGGCAATATCCTCGTCCGCCAGCGCGGAACGAAAATCCACCCGGGTCTGAATGTGGGCCGCGGCGGCGACGACACTCTGTTCGCCAAGGCAGACGGCATCGTTCGCTTCGAGCGTATGGGCCGTGACCGCAAGAAGGTCTCTGTGTACGAAAACGTGCAGTAAATTTCATGCGTCGTTTTAAGACGCATCTAAGTGTGCTGTCATACTTCCGTATGACGGTACAGCGCGAACAAGGGCGGAGTTTTCCGCCCTTGTTCTATATTCCAGGAATACAGCGCCCGAACGCATGAGAATGCCGGGCAGCGGAAACAATAAGCCCGAAATTGAGGTTTTGTTTTCGGGAAAGGAATTCACATGGCAAGCGGATTTGTAGATAAAGCGAATATCACCGTGCGGGCAGGCAACGGCGGCGACGGTGCCGTTGCTTTCCACCGTGAAAAATATATCGCCTCGGGCGGACCGGACGGCGGTGACGGCGGCCGCGGCGGAGATGTTATCCTCATTGTGGATAATCACATGTCGACACTGATGGATTTCCGTTACAAGCGGAAATACACAGCCGGAAACGGCGCACCCGGTGAGGGCAAGCGCCGCTCCGGAAAGGACGGAGAGAGCATCACGATCCGCGTTCCGCGCGGCACGCTGGTGCGCGACCGGGAAACCGGCGGCATCATTCGCGATATGTCGGACGGTGAGCCCTTCGTCATCGCCAAGGGCGGCCGCGGCGGTTGGGGAAACCGTCATTTTGCCACGCCCACCCGGCAGACTCCGCGTTTTGCCAAGCCCGGACGCCCGGGTGAAGCACGTGAACTGACGCTGGAACTCAAGCTTCTGGCCGACGTGGGTCTTGTGGGTTTCCCGAACGCCGGCAAATCCACCCTTCTCGCTGCCGCGTCCCGTGCGCGTCCCAAGATTGCTGATTATCCTTTCACCACGCTCTTCCCCAATCTGGGCGTTGTCTATGTGGAGGAAGGTCTCTCCTTCGTTATGGCCGACATCCCCGGCATCATCGAAGGCGCCGCGGACGGCGCCGGTCTCGGTCATGATTTTCTGCGTCATATCGACCGCTGCCGCCTGCTCATTCATGTGGTGGACATCTCCGGTTCCGAAGGACGTGACCCTGTGGAGGACTACAAAGCGGTCAACGCGGAACTCGCCGCCTATTCCCCCGAACTGGCAGCCAGACCGCAGCTCGTGGCCGCCAATAAATGTGACCTCACGCCGGAGGACGATACCGCTCTTGAGCGTCTGCGCCACTGTGTGCAGGAGGATGGCTATACCCTCTTTGAGCTCTCCGCCGCGACGTCAAAGGGTACCCGCGAACTGATGCGGGCAGCTGCCGGACAGCTGGCTTCCCTTCCCCCGGTCCTGGTTTATGAGCCCGATTACGTTCCCCCCGAGCCCGAATTCGGCTCCGCCGCCGATCTCGAGATCGAGCAGCTTGGCGATGTCTGGTGCGTCGAGGGTCCGTGGCTTGACCGTCTGGTCGCGCATATCAATTTCTCCGACTACGAAAGCAGAATGTTCTTTGACCGTGTTCTGCGGGATAACGGCGTGTATGAACGCATGGAAGCCCTCGGCATCGAGGACGGCGATATCATCAGTTTCTGCGGTATGGAGTTTGAGTATCAATCCTGATACTTTTATAATTCTTTATAAATGAGGTGAACGGCATGAAAACACGTATAGGAATTTATGGTTATGGGAATCTGGGCCGCGGCGTCGAACTGGCGCTCTCCAAAACGCCCGATATGGAAGCCGCCGCTATCTTTACCCGACGAAACCCCGAAGCCGTAAAACCTGTCAGCAGTGATGTCCCCGTTCTTCCCGCACAGGACGTCGCATCGTATGCCGATCAGATCGACGTTATGATCCTCTGCGGCGGCAGTGCCTTCGATCTGCCGGAACAGACTCCGCAGCTTGCCTCCCTGTTCCATGTGGTAGACAGTTTCGACAATCATTCCCGTATCCCCGAGCATTTCGCAACTGTAGACGCCGCCGCAAAGAAGGCCGGCAAGACCGCCGCTATCTCCATCGGCTGGGACCCCGGCATGTTCTCTCTCAATCGCCTTCTGGCCGCTTCTATTCTCCCCGATGGGCAGGACTATACGTTCTGGGGCCGCGGTGTCAGTCAGGGTCATTCCGACGCAGTGCGCAGACTGGACGGCGTTCTGGATGCACGACAGTACACCATCCCCTGTGAAGACGCTCTGGCCGCTGTGCGCGCCGGCGAGACCCCGGAACTCACTGCCCGTCAGAAACATACGCGCGAAGTGTTCGTGGTCGCCGCTCCCGATGCCGATCAGGCCCGTATCGAACGGGAGATCGTCACCATGCCCGCCTATTTCGACGCCTATGACACAACGGTACATTTCATCTCTCAGGAAGAGATGAAGCGTGACCACGCCGGTCTTCCGCACGGCGGTTTCGTCATCCGCAGCGGCCGTACCGGAGAGAATAACGAACATAGCCAGATCATTGAATACCGGCTGAATCTGGATTCCAACCCGGAATTCACCGCCAGCGTACTCGTGGCATATGCCCGCGCTGTGCATCGCCTCGCGGCGGAAAACCGCTCCGGCTGCTTCACGGTATTCGATATCCCTCCCGCTCTGCTCTCCCCGCTTCCCGTCGAAGAGCTTCGTGCAAAAATGCTGTAAAAGAATTCAGCCGCTCCTGCCGATAAAGGCAGGAGCGGTTTTCCTTTATCATCGTCCGCCGCAGAATACCTCCTCCCGGATCTAATCTGCCGCAGTCCGCATCCGTCCATCTTCGCACCTCCGGTGCCTCAACAGACACCGTATCCATGTTTTTCCTCCCCCGTTTTCAGCCCTGCAAAGCGGAAATTTTCCGCTATCCTATTGGCAAAAAAACCGGAATGGTATATAGTATTTGTCCGGTACACCCTGTTTTTCGGGCTGTACCGAAAACCGCCCCCCGAAGGAGTTGAGAGAATGCCTGTTCTGTATGATGCCGGACAATGTGATATCGCCGTGATTGGTGCCGGACATGCGGGCATAGAAGCCGCTCTGGCTGCCGCGCGTCTCGGTATGGATACGATCTGTTTTGCCATCAACCTCGACAGTGTAGGCAACATGCCATGCAATCCCGCTGTCGGCGGAACGGGTAAAGGTCATCTCGTCCGGGAACTGGATGCTCTCGGCGGAGAGATGGCCCGTGCGGCCGATGCCGCGTGTATCCAATATCGGATGCTCAACCGGGGAAAAGGCCCTGCTGTGCACTCTCTGCGCGCACAGGCCGACCGCAGACTCTATCAGCAGGTCATGAAGCAAACGCTGGAGAAACAGGAAAATCTGCGCCTGCGGCAGGCGGAAGTGATCGATATCGGCGTCGAAGACGGCCATGTGGTCTCGGTCACGACCTATACCGGCGCTGTATTCCGCTGCAAAGCCGTTGTCGTTGCCACCGGCACCTATCTCCGCGGCCGCACCATCATCGGTGAAGTCCTGCGGGATTCCGGCCCGGACGGACTCGCTCCCTCCGGCCCTCTTGCCGATACTTTTCTTCGGCTCGGGCTCTCTATGCGGCGCTTCAAAACCGGTACACCCCCGCGTATCCTCTCCCGTACCGTGGATTTCTCTTGCATGGAACTCCAGCCCGGCGACGATGATCCGGAACCTTTTTCCTTCTCGACCGAACACGCGCTGGAAAACCGCGCCGTCTGCTGGCTCACCTATACCAACGAACGTACTCACGCCATCATTCGTGATAACCTCGACCGTTCTCCCATCTATGCCGGCGTTATCGAAGGCGTCGGACCGCGCTATTGTCCCAGTATTGAGACCAAGGTCATGACTTTTCCGGACAAGCCCCGTCATCAGCTCTTTATCGAGCCTATGGGTCTCCAAACGGAAGAACTATATATTCAGGGCTTCTCTTCCTCCATGCCGGAGGAAGTCCAGCTGCAGATGCTCCATACCATCGCCGGTCTTGAACATGCCGAAATGACCCGCCCCGCCTACGCCATCGAATATGACTGCGTGGATCCTCTGGAGCTTCGTGCCACGCTGGAAACCAAGCAGATTGAAGGGCTTTACGGCGCCGGGCAGTTCTGCGGTTCCTCCGGATACGAGGAGGCTGCCGTTCAGGGCTTTGTGGCGGGCGTCAACGCCGCACTGCGTCTGCGCGGAGAGTCTCCCCTGATCCTTCGTCGTTCCGACGGTTACATCGGTACACTCATCGATGACCTCGTCACCAAGGGCACGGACGAGCCTTATCGCATGATGACCGCCCGTTCGGAATACCGGCTGCTGCACCGTCAGGACAATGCCGATGAGCGGCTTTCGGCCATCGGATATCGCCTCGGTCTCGTGAGCGAAGAAAGCTATCAGGCTGTCCTCCGCAAATACGAGCAGGTAGACACCGAGCTTTCGCGTCTGGAACATACGCACCTCGCACCGACACCCGAACTCTGCCTTCTCATGGAATCTCTGGGGACTTCCGCTCCCCTCTCGGGTATCTCTCTGGCCAATCTTCTGCGCCGTCCGCAGCTGAGTTATGAGGCGCTGACCCCCTTTGACCCCGATCGTCCCGAGCTGCCCGCCGCTGTGCGGGAACAGGTCTGTATCCGCCTGAAATACGACGGCTACATCCGCCGTCAGCTTCGACAGGTGGAGGAATTCTCCCGCATGGAAGATCGTCCTCTGCCCGATGACATCGATTTCAACGCCGTTCCCGGCCTGCGCATCGAGGCGCGGCAAAAACTCGCCCGCATCCGTCCGGAGAGTTTCGGCCGGGCCGCACGGATCTCCGGCGTTTCTCCTGCGGATATTGCTGCACTGATGATTTATATGGAGGGACATCATGAATAAGGTTGTCCTTGGTTTTTCCGGCGGTGTGGACTCCGCCGTCTCCGCGAAGCTCCTGCTTTCTCAGGGCTATGAGGTCATCGGACTGCATCTTCTCACCGGCCCCGTCTCTGCAGAGGAGGAGGCCCGCTCCGCAGCGGAGTATTTGGGAATACCGCTCTTCGTCCGGGACGTGCGTCCGCAGATGGAAGAGTTTGTCTGCCGTCCCTTTGCGGAAAGCTATCGCTGCGGCGAAACACCCAATCCCTGCGTCATCTGCAATCCCGCCGTCAAGTTTCGCTCCCTCTGCGACTTTGCCGATGAGATTGGGGCACCGTATATCTCCACCGGCCATTACGCCCGCTCGCAGGACGGAGGAATATACCGCGGATCGCCCGACAACGACCAGAGCTATATGCTTTCCCGCCTGACCCGGTCCCAGGCCGCTCGGCTCTTGCTGCCCCTCGGTCCCTATAAAAAGACCGACGTGCGCGCCCTTGCCGCCGATTACGGTCTTGCCGCCGCAAACAAGCCGGACAGTATGGAGATCTGCTTTATCCCCGACAAGGATTACATCGGCTGGCTCGAACGCCGCGGTGTGGTACCTCCTCCCGGCAATTTCCTCTTTCACGGCGAATGCCTCGGTCAGCATGAGGGGATCCATCGCTACACCGTCGGTCAGCGCCGTCCGGGTCTTTATAATGAACGGAAACTCTATGTTTCGGAGATCTGTCCGGAAACCGGCGATATCGTTCTCGCACTCTGGGAGGAACTGTTCCGGACCGAATTCCATGTACGGGATCTCAACTGGCTGATCCCTTCGCCGGAAGACCCGGTGCAGGCTTCCGTCAAGGTGCGGCACACCAAGTGGGAATGCCCTCCCTGTACGGTGTTCCCCGACTCCAACGGCGGCGCCGTTGTCCG
>JAUMXS010000057.1 GCA_030528965.1 Eubacteriales bacterium | reverse complement strand
AAAGCAGATGTCCGATATTCTGGGCATCAGTCAGTCCACCGTGTGGAGAAAACTCCGGGAGTATCAGCTCATCCCGAATTCATCCGGCACGCAGCAATAACAGATCCGACGGAACGGCATCTGCAGAAAACATGCGGATCATTTCCGATGCTTCTGCAGGTACGGAAGAACTGAGCCATTTGGAGATGGTAGGTACGCTGGTGCATCAGCTGACCCGCGATATGAGCATCGAAGAAATCAAAAAAGCGGGCTTTGATGCCTATTTTGTCGATCACACCGCAGGGGTCTATCCCCAGTTTGCCAGCGGCACTCCCTGGACCGCCGCTACGATCGCTGTCAAGGGCGACGTTATCACCGATCTCACCGAGGATATGGGCGCCGAACAAAAGGCACGCACGACCTATGACAACATCTTGCGTCTCTCGGACGACCCCGATGTCAACAACGTCATCCGCTTCCTCCGGGAGCGTGAAGTCGTGCATTTCCAGCGATTCGGCGAAGCAAAGCGTACACTCTGGAAACGGGACGGCAGAAGCGCGTCGAACGAAATCGTCCCGGCGAAGTACAAATCGAAAAACCGCACGGAGATAATCATATGGAACATGAAATACTCGCCCCGGCAGGCGGACATCAGCAGCTCGTCGCCGCGGTCCGCTGCGGCGCAGACGCCGTTTATTTGGGTACCAAAGGCTTCAACGCGCGCAGAAATGCCGATAACTTCGAGGGCAGGAACCTTCAGGAAGTCGTCTCGTTCTGCCACAGTCACGGCGTAAACGTATATGTCACGGTCAACACGCTGGTAACAGACGACGAGATGGCAGAACTCTCGGAAACAGCGGCGGAGGTCGCCGCTTCCGGTGCCGATGCCGTCATCGTGCAGGATCTCGCCGTTCTGGATCTGTTCCGGAACAAATACCCTTCCCTTCCCATCCACGCATCCACCCAGTGTGCCGTTCACAACACCGACAGCGCACTTTTTTATCAGGATCTCGGCGTATCGCGCATCATTCTGGCACGGGAACTGTCCCTGCAGGAGATCAAAAAAATCCGAAGTTCAACCAACGTCGCACTTGAGTGTTTCGTGCACGGCGCTCTGTGCATGAGTCTCTCCGGCGGCTGTTATCTTTCCAGCGTTATCGGCGGCCGAAGCGGAAACCGGGGACTGTGCGCCCAGCCCTGCCGTCTGGATTTCCGATGCAGAGGACGCGAGTACGTTCTCTCCCTCAAGGACATGTCCCACATCCGTCATCTCCGGGAGATGGCCGACGCAGGCGTCTGTTCCTTTAAAATCGAAGGCCGCATGAAGCGTCCGGAATATGTCGCCGCAGCGGTCACCGCCTGCCGGCAGGCGCTCCGCGGAGAACCATACGACGAGGCACGGCTGCAGGCCGTATTCTCCCGCAGTGGATTCACGGACGGATACTTCACCGGAAAACGCGGCAAGTATATGTTCGGCTATCGCTCGAAGGAAGATGTGGTTGCGGCGGAAAAGGTTTTTGACGATCTCCGTCGTCTGTACGATAACGAGCAGCCCCTGCTGCCCGTCAAAATGTCGCTGCAAATTCAAAGTGACCGTCCGTCCGTGCTGGAAGCCGTCTGTGAAGGGGCCGTCGTCCGCGCGGAAGAGCGCGCCGGAATTGCTGCGAGAGAACGAGGTACAGACGCAGAGCATGCCGCAAAGTTTCTGGGAAAATGCGGCGGAACGCCGTTTTTCCTCTCTGATCTGGAACTGCGAAACGATGAAGGCCTGATGCTCCCGCCCTCCTGCATGAATGCCATGCGGCGCAGCGTGCTTACTCAGCTTTCGGAAACACTGGGCAAAACGGAAGCTCACCCGGAAACCGATTATTCCTTTGCGGTCACACCGCACACATTTCCGGAAGTTCCGGAACTCTGGGCGAGATTTCAGACGACGGAACAGCTTTGGCCGAACATGCCCTTTGACCGTGTGATCCTGCCTGCAAACGCTCTGCAGGCGAATCCCGCACTCATTGGAGAATATGGCGAAAAGCTCGTTATGGAACCACCGTCCCTCGTCTTCCCCGAGACCGAAGACGAAGTCAGAAAACTCATACAGGATCTGGCCGTAAAAGGCGTACAGGCTCTCTGGGCAGAAAACCAGTACGCCCTGCAGATCGGCAGGCAGCTGGGACTTCGGGTCTACGGCGGTACCGCCCTGAATATCACGAACTCCGCTTCGCTCCATCGCTATGCCGCCTCGGATTTGTCCGCGGCCACGGTGTCCTTTGAACTGTCCATGAAAAAGATCCGGCGTCTCGGAGGCGAACTGCCGAGAGGATACATTGTCTACGGCCGTCTTCCGGTCATGCGCGTCCGGAATTGCCCGTCGGCAGCGGCCGGGGGCTGCTCCGGCTGCAGCGGAAAATCTGTTCTGACCGATCGGACCGGCGCCGAGTTCCCCCTGCTCTGCGGAGATAAACACTTTTCCACACTGCTCAATTCGGTTCCTCTGCATCTGGGCGGAAAGCCCCAAAGCCCCGCAGATTTCCGACTTTTATACTTTACGATCGAGTCTGCCGCGGAATGCCGCCGCGCGACAGAGGAAATTCTCTCTAACACAGAACCCTCCTATCCGAAAACGGGCGGTCTGTATTACCGAACCGTCAAATAACGAAACAACGCAAGCCGTCTGTGAAACAAAGCGTTTCACAGACGGCTTTTCTTTTTGGCGCGCAGAACCGCGCATAAGCTGCGCAGAGCCAAAATATGGTTTGATAGGAATTGAGGAGGTGCCAGCGATGCTTCAGGTCCCTGTCTGTCACAGCGAAGTACACACGGTTCCCGTCAAGAACGGAAGCATGCGAATCGAGAATTTCTCTCCCCTGCTCTCCGACGAGGAGCATCGGGAGATCGATCGTTCCACGAAAGAAGCCCTGTTTCGAATCTTTACTCCGCACTTCAAAACCCCATGATCGCGATCTATGCACGCCAGTCCGTGGACAAAGCGGACAGCATTTCCATCGAAAGCCAGATCGAGTTTTGCCGTCACGAGGCAAAGAACGAGGAAACACAGCTTTATATCGACCGCGGCTTCAGCGGAAAAAACACCGACCGCCCCGCTTTTTCCGAAATGATGCGCGATATAAAAAACGGCCGCATCGGCAAGGTCGTGGTCTATAAATTGGACCGCATCAGCCGTTCCATTCTGGATTTTTCTTCCATGATGGAGAACTTTGAACATTGGAACGTCGAATTTGTATCCTGCACCGAAAAATTCGACACCTCTTCTCCCATGGGACGAGCCATGCTGAATATCTGCATCGTCTTTGCACAGCTCGAGCGGGAAACCATCCAGAAGCGCGTGACCGATGCCTATTTCTCGCGCTGTCGCAAAAGCCTGTATATGGGTGGACGGGTCCCCTACGGATTTCGTCTCGTGCCAACCGTTATCGACGGTGTTAAAACATCCATGTACGAATCTGTTCCCGACGAGACGGAACAGATCCGTCTGATCTATACTCTCTATGCCCGTCCGGGAACCTCCTACGGCGATATTTGCCGGCATCTCCGGGAACAGGGGCTGTTAAAGCGCGGAAAGCCCTGGGAACGGGCCCGGCTGGGAGATGTCCTGCAGAATCCAATATATGTTCGCGCGGACCATTCCGTCTATGAGTACTATCGGAAGCAGGGAGTCACCCTCGTCAACGCCCCCGGGGATTTCATCGGCACGAACGGCTGTTACCGATACAAAGAAACAGAGGAAAACAATCAAAACCCAAAAGGAAGCATTCTGGTCCTGGCTCCGCACGAAGGTATCGTATCATCCGAACTCTGGCTTCAGTGTCAGGCCCGGCGAACAGCTTCCCACGCTTTCAGTCCCACACAAAAGGCCAAAAACACATGGCTCGCCGGGAAGATCAAATGCGGCGTCTGCGGGTATGCGCTTGTCGATAAGCACAGCACCGGAGACCGATTCCGGTATTTTCGCTGTACCAACCGGATGAACTCCGGGATCTGCCGCGGCCCGGGTCTCATTCGCTCCGATGAATTGGAGGATATCGTCTATCGGGAAATTCTCAAAAAGATGGAACCGTTCTCCGTCCTGCACGGCGGAGAAAAGCCCCCCTCCCCCGCCGCCGCATCGCCCCAGCAGCTTTCCCTTTTGCAGACCGAGCGGGAAATCGGGCAGCTGATGGATCGCCTGCCGGGTGCGGATCAGGTCTTATATTGTTACATCGAAGAGCGGATCCGCCTCCTCGACCGGAAAAAGCGGGAACTGTCTGCACGTCTTGCCGCGCACAGGCAGCCGGAAGCAAGCCGCCGTGACATTATCTCCGATCCGATGTCGATGTGGGATAAACTGAGTTTTGAGGAAAAGCGTCTCGTGATCGACCTGTTCATTCACGTGATCTATGCGACACAAGATTCCGTCCGGATCGAATGGAAGTTCTGAGCAGGATCTGTATCCATCCTGTACGCTTCGGTGAAGCGCTCCGCATTGCCACAGAAAAACTGGATCAGAAAAACGTCTATGTGATGAACCCGGCCTTCGATTGATTTGGCTTAAACCCTGAAAAAAGCAGTCTCCGTCCGCATCAGCAGACGGAGACTGTCTGGTTTTCTGTATGAGTGCATATATTTAAAATTGCATACATTTAAATGTATAATGCAAAAAATCCGGGCAGCCGCATATTGCAGAGCTGCCCGGAAATGATCATCCCAAACGATTTTCGGCAAGTTCTTCGCTCAGTCGAAGCAGTGTACGGTAATCCTCCGGCGTATCCGCATCGTACAGGATCCCGCGGTCCGGCACTTCGATCTTCTTTTCTGTCACACCGCTGCGGTCCAGCGCGCCGCGCAGACCGCCGTCGCCGGAATCGGAAAGGACGGCATCCATCACCGGTCCCGTGAGCAGAATGGGGTGTCCCCGTTTTCCTCCGCAAACAGGCACAGCTACCGGCGCATCACTTTGCAGAAGCGTCGAGACCGTATCCACGGAAAACAGCGGCACATCCACCGGCATGAACAGCACCTTATCACACAGAGGGCGCAGGACCCGAAGTCCCAGACATACCGAATCGAACATCTGCGTCGTCCGGTATGCCTCGTTCCGGACAAACACCGCACCGAATCCGGCCAGATGTTCCTCCAGAAGTTCGGCATTATAACCCGTTACCACGCAGATATGCCCGACACCCGCTTCCCGCAGTGTGGAAAGCAGCCGACGAGAAATGGTCGTCCCCGCGATCGGAAGGAGCGGCTTATAATCCCCCATGCGGGAGGACAGGCCCGCCGCCGTGACAACAGCGCCCAGTTCTCCGCATGGTTGGACAGTTTTTCCCAGTCCGTCGGGACGCATCAGAGCATCTCGTCCAGAATCTCGCAGGCGCTCTCAGCCAGACGCGGGCACAGGGTCTGCATTTTCCCGGATGCTTTGGCTTCTTCGACCCCACCGGGAAGGGAAATATCAATGCCCAGAAGATCCTTGCAGAGCACGCTGCCGTTCGCTTCCTCAAAACGGCGCTGGAACTCCAGGACTTTCGCCGTCAGTTCCGCCGAAACCTCAGTCTGATTGGGCTCATCGTGGCCGTAAGCCAGACCCAGTGCCATAATAGCACCGGCCACGCAGCCGCAGACGTTGCCTCTGAACAGGCCGCCGCCGAAGCCGGCAGAAACGCGGTAAGCCTCGTTGATATCCATTCCCAGATCTTCCGCCGCGTGGCCAAACACGACCTGAGAACAATGATAGCCCTGTCCATAGAGTTTAAGAGCCTGCGCTGCCGTCATTTTCTGATTTGCCATGGTTTAGTCCTCCCCAATGTTTTTTGTCGTAATTTCTCTTTTAAATGTTCCTTTTGTGAAAAAGCCTTCGCCCGTGCAGATCTCCATGGGACAATGCAGCTGCAGAGTCTGCCGTACCGCAAGCTCAATCTTTTTAATATCAAAGGTACCTTCCACCGTCAGGACAGACAGGATGAGTTTCCCGTCGTCCGTCAGTTCCGCTGTATAGTCCAGCACAGGCGGCTGCGCATACAGCACTTCATCCAAGGCGTGGATGGAGATTTTATCCCCGTCGGGCAAAACCAGGTCATTCCGGATCCGTCCCTGAATTTTCCCGATTCGCGCAGCAGCAGCTCCGCAGGGACAGCTGCCGGGCAGAAAAGCCGCGCGGTCGCCGGTTCGGTAGCGGATGAGCGGCATCGCCTGCCGATTCAGCGTGGACAATACGACCTCACCCATCGTACCATCCGGCACACGGTGTCCCGTCTCCGGATCGATGATCTCAAAGAGCATATCCGCATCACGCATATGGTAGCCCTCATGCGCATGGCACTCCACTCCGCCGGCCAGACCTGTCTCCGTCAGACCGTAATGGTCAAATACTTCCGCGCCCCAGATCGTCTCGATGGTCTTTCGAACGGAGATCGGTACATAATCCGCCGAAAGCAGCACCGTCCGCGGCCGCACTTCGGGCGCCAGTTTTGCCAGACGATATACCTGCGAGGGGATGCCGACCATGCAGGTGATGTCATTCTCCCGCAGGACCCGGACAGCGTCCGTATAATCCCGGATCGGACCATACTCCACATAACGCGCCCCGAGTCGTTCCAGTCCGCGTTTCAGTACATCTCCCACGCTCCAGGTCGTTTCCGAGGGCATCAGAATCAGTACCGTATCGCTCTCATCCGCCATACAGGACATGCCCCAGTGGAAAAACTGCACCATTATCTCCAGATCATTCTCGGAGAAAAAGATCCGTTTGGGCTTTCCCGTGCTGCCGGAGGTAAAGAGTGTCGTGATCCGGGCCACATCCCTCTGCGGAACACATAAAAAAGCATCCGGTGCTTTTGCGATATCCGCCGCAGAGCAGAGCGGCAGTTTCTCCAGCGCATCGAGACTTGTTACACTGTCAATGTCCACATCGCGCAGCGTCTCCGCATAAAAGCGGCTGCGGCTGCGTGCATAGTGCATCTGTTCTCTAAGTACTTTCAGCTGATAATCCAGCAGGGCTTCCCGCGTAAGTGCGTCGCCCGAAAGTCCCGTTCTCTGTTCCAGCCAACGGTGGATGGGAGACAGGGGTATTTTATTCGATGTCATTTACCGATCCCTTCCTTGCCGCGCAGAGATAATACCCGCAGCGGAGGCGGCGCAGCGCCGCCAGATCGCGGCCCGTACAGGCGGCGGCATCTCCGCCTTCCCAGAGTATCTTCGCAGCCATGCTCTGGAGTTCCGGCGTGTGATCCTCGAAGGCTTCTATGATAAAACCCGCGTCGGTGAATTCCTTCCGCAGGGCGCTCTCCGTCCGTACGCCATCATCGTCCGATTCCGCGCGCGCATACAGGTCGGAAACCCAAAGCACGCCGCCCGGACGAAGCACCCGGAAAAATTCCCGAACCGCCGCCTCATGGTCCGGTACGATCGACAGCACGCATTCACACAGCACGCCGTCCAGCGACCCATCCGCAAAGGGAAGCTCATCCGCCCTGCCGCACAGCATCTCTTCTCCGCCGTCCGGTTCCACGCCAAGGACAGTGAGTCCGAATTGCTCCCGCAGCATAGCAGCCGACGCACCCGCGCCGCAGCCGACGTCCGCTATCTGTGCCCCGACAGGCAGCGCCGCCAGCTCCATCGCACGGGCTGTCAGGTCCAGTCCGCCGGGATGCAGGCTCTCGCAGCAGGTACTCATACTTTTTTCTTCCTGTCCGCCAAAAGATAATTGGCACACAGCGGAATAAAGCGGCCATCCTTATATACATGCGTACTGCAATAGCGCAGACGCTCAATGTCAAAGTTCCCGGCATCCTGAAATGCCATGCTCGTCACTGTAAATCCATAGTGTTTCACGCTGTCAAGAAATCCATCGAGCGTACTCATATCCGGGGAACAGCAGCATTCCCCCGCAGGACGCTGCCAACGGCGGCCGACGAACTCGCGGTTCTGATCCGCGGTCGCCTCGCACGGTTTTTCCTCGCCCGTCCAATGGGTCAAAGGCTTCAGCTGTCCCTGAGCGGCGACAAAATCTCCATGGAAACCGCAGAGCGGATGATCACAGCGCGAAGGCGCCAGGTTTTCCGGCTGAATGAGTCCATCGGACTGCTGTACGAGCGCATCGATCAGCTCATCGAGCGTCATACGCCGATCATCTGCCGGTCCCGCAGGCGAACGGCCCATATAGGTCACCGGCTGGAAATGTATCCCGCGAACAGAGGGCGACATGCCCACGCCGAAACGCAGAATATCCCCCAGCATGCCGTCGTTCACACCCGGCACGACTGTCACGACCAGCACGACACCCAGATTGTACTTTGAGCA
>JAUMXS010000056.1 GCA_030528965.1 Eubacteriales bacterium | reverse complement strand
GTATGTGTCCGTCTGGAGGGTATGAGCGAGATGGCTGAGTATCGTGCGGGTGTTGATGTGGGATCGACAACGGTCAAGGTTGTCGTACTGGATTCGGAGAATAAAATAGTTTACGGTGCCTATCGAAGGCATTACGCTCATGTTCAGGAGACGCTTGCGGAGATGCTGAGCGAAGCGGAAGAATGCATACATGCGTGCTCGATGCGGATCTGCATTACCGGCTCCGGTTCCATCAATCTGGGAAAGGCGCTGGGGATTGGGTTCGTTCAGGAAGTCATGGCGGTAGCTTCTGCGGTTCGTTTGGTTGCGCCGCAGACCGACGTGGCGATCGAGCTGGGCGGTGAAGATGCTAAGATCATCTATTTCCGTGGAAGTCTGGAAGAACGCATGAATGGCGTCTGCGCCGGCGGCACAGGGTCTTTTATTGACCAGATGGCGGCGCTTCTGCAGACGGATGCACAGGGCCTGAATGAGGCGGCTGCGTCGTATCAGCAGATATATCCGATCGCGGCCCGCTGCGGTGTGTTTGCCAAGACAGATATCCAGCCGCTGATCAATGAAGGCGCGACCAAGGCGGACCTTGCAGCTTCTATTTTCCAGGCGGTCGTAAATCAGACAATTTCCGGTCTTGCTTGCGGAAAGCCCATCCGGGGCTGTGTAGCCTTTTTGGGCGGCCCGCTTCACTTCCTGCCTGAGCTGAAGCAAGCTTTTATCCGCACCCTCCGTCTTACACCGGAGAATACTGTTGCCCCGGAAAATTCCCATCTGTTTGCGGCGATGGGAGCGGCATTGGAGACCAAGGACTGTGAGCCGAAGAACATGGCGGACTTGATCGAGACGCTTCGATTGGGGGTTTCCATGGGCTTTGAGATTAAGCGTCTCCCGCCGCTGTTTGCCTCAAAGGAGGAGTATGAAGAGTTCCTCCGGAGGCATGGAAAGGCTGTCGTGGGGAGAACCAATCTTTCCGAATACACCGGTGATTGTTTCCTCGGCATTGACGCTGGTTCAACGACGACAAAAATGGCCCTGATCGACACAGAGGGTCGGCTTCTGTTCTCGTACTATGCCAATAATCAGGGAAACCCTGTGCAAACGGCGATCGATGCTATCAGAAAACTGCAGGAGGAATTGCCCGCCGCGGCCCGAATCGCGTATTCCTGTTCCACAGGTTACGGCGAAGCGCTGCTGAAGGCTGCATTTTGTCTGGACGAAGGAGAAGTGGAGACGATCGCCCACTGCACGGCGGCATCCTTCTTTGAACCGGAAGTGGACTGTGTTCTCGATATCGGCGGTCAGGACATGAAGTGCATCAAGCTGCGCGATCATGCCGTAGATACCATTTTGCTGAATGAGGCCTGTTCTTCCGGCTGTGGTTCTTTTATTGAAAACTTTGCCGTCTCTCTGGGCTATACGGCGGAAGGATTCGCCAAAGAGGCGCTGTATGCCGAAAACCCGGTAGATCTGGGAACGCGCTGCACGGTCTTCATGAATTCCAACGTCAAACAGGCGCAGAAAGAGGGCGCGCCGGTTTCGGATATTTCGGCCGGTCTTGCGTATTCCGTTATTAAGAATGCTCTGTTTAAGGTTATCAAGCTGGCGGATGCCCGGGCTCTCGGTAAACACATTGTTGTACAGGGTGGTTCGTTCTGCAACCATGCGGTCCTGCGGGCCTTTGAGAAGATCGCGGGGATAGATGCCATCTGCCCGGATATATCCGGTGTCATGGGTGCTTTCGGTGCCGCTTTGATCGCCCGGGAACGTTATCATGGACAAGAGAGCAGTATGCTTTCGATCCCGGAGATTCTGAACCTTACTTATACTACCTCGACGGCTCGCTGCGGCGGCTGTTCCAACAACTGTATGCTCACTATCAGCCATTTTTGCAGCGGGAAGAAATATGTTTCCGGCAACCGCTGTGAAAAAGGCGAAGGCTCTTCCGGGGCCAAGACTCGTGCGCCGAATGTGATTGCCTATAAGCTGGAGCGTATATTCCGTTATCCTCCGATTCCGGTCGAAAAGGCCAACCGCGGACAGATCGGTATTCCGAGAGTCCTGAATATGTATGAGAACTACCCATTCTGGGCAACGTTCTTCAAGAAACTGGGTTTTTCCGTTCTGCTGTCTCCGTTGTCTGACCGAAAACTGTATGAGCGCGGCATGGAATCCATCCCGTCCGAGTCGGAATGCTATCCCGCAAAACTGGCTCATGGCCATGTGCAATGGCTGATCGATCAGGGAGCGGAAACGATTTTCCATCCCTGCGTGTTTTATGAGAAACAGGAAAGACCGGACGTGCAGAATCATTATAATTGCCCGATCGTTGTTTCTTACCCGGAGAACCTGAAAAACAACGTAGAAGATATTGCGGAGAAGAACATCCGTTACATAAGACCCTTTATTGCATTCACCAGCGAAAAAACCGCGGCGGATCGTTTGGTGCGGGTTTGCCGCAAGGAATGGAACATTTCCGAAAAGGAAGTGCGTGCCGCTGTCCATGAAGCCTGGGAAGAACAGATCCGGGCCAAAAAGGATATCGTGGATGCGGGCGAACGCGCACTGGCCTGGATGAAGAAAACAAAGAACCGGGGAATCGTGCTGGCCGGGCGTCCGTATCACATTGACCCGGAGGTCAATCATGGTATCCCCGAGATGATTGCTTCCTATGGTCTGGCTGTGCTCAGCGAGGACAGCTTGCCTGTCGGCAAGCTTCGTCTGCGTTCTTTGCGCATCAATGACCAGTGGGTCTATCACTCCCGTCTTTACTCTGCGGCGGAATATGTCAGCCATCGCGATGATCTGGAATTGATCCAGCTGAACTCTTTCGGCTGCGGACTGGATGCTGTGACCACGGATCAGGTCGCGGAAATCATGCAGAACTGCAATAAACTGTATACGGTACTCAAGATCGACGAGGTCAACAATCTGGGGGCGGCTCGTATCCGATTGAGGAGCCTGCTGGCAGCCATGAAGAAGAGAGAGGAACAGAATATCAAAAGTGTTCCCACTCCGGTGCGCTATAAACGAACTGAGTTCACCAAATCGATGCTGGATGCCGGATATACGATCATTGCGCCGCAGATGAGCCCGATCCATTTTGATATGCTGGAGCCGGTGTTCCACAAATACGGGTATAATCTGGTCATACTGGATAACGATGACCGCGGCGCGATCGACATGGGTCTGCAGTTCGTGAACAACGACGCCTGCTTCCCGGCTATCACGGTGGTAGGCCAGATCATGCAGGCCGTTCTGTCGGGAAAATTTGACA
Organism: Eubacteriales bacterium; assembly: GCA_030528965.1. GTDB lineage: Bacteria > Bacillota > Clostridia > Oscillospirales > Oscillospiraceae > JAUMXS01. Next base: position 5,035 of record JAUMXS010000056.1, on the reverse strand, counting down.
CGGACAAACTGGCAGTCATTATGACTCAGACCGGCGGCTGCTGCCGTGCCAGCAACTACATCGGCTTTATCCGGCGTGCGCTGGATCAGGTGGATATGTCTCATATCCCGGTCATTTCGCTCAATGCCAACGGCATGGAGAAAAACGAGGGATTCAAGCTCCCCATGAAGATGCTGCTGGATGTCTGCCGCGGTTTGGTGTACGGCGATCTTCTGATGCGCTGCTTGTATCGAATGCGGCCCTATGAAAAGGAACCCGGATCAGCCAATGCGATGTACAAAAAGTGGAGAGCGATCTGCATCAAGGCTCTGTGTGATCCGAACAGCAAGAATCGCTTTGCACGGCTTTGCGAGAAAATCGTCTGGGACTTTGACAGGCTCCCGATCCATGAGGACCTCCGTAAACCGCGCGTCGGTATCGTAGGTGAGATACTGGTTAAATATATGCCCCTGGCCAACAATCATCTGGTGGACCTTCTGGAGCAGGAGGGGGCAGAGGCTGCGGTTCCGGATATGATGGGATTTATCGCCTATTGTGCACACAATGTGAGCTATAAGCGCAAATATCTGGGAACCGGATGGAAAGAAGCAACCGTGGCCAGAACGATCGTGAAAGCCATTGATGTGCTGCGCAAACCGGCCATTGAAGCACTGGAGAAAAGCTGTCACTTTGAAGCCCCAGCTTCTATCGAAAAACTGGCGGAGCTTGCGAAACCTTTCCTTTCCATTGGAAATCAGTATGGTGAAGGATGGTTCCTCACAGGCGAGATGGTCGAATTCCTGCTCACGGATACCCCGAATATTGTTTGCATCCAGCCCTTTGCCTGCCTGCCGAACCATGTGGTGGGAAAAGGTGTCATCAAGGTACTGAAAAAAAGCTATCCCTGGGCCAATATCGTCGCTGTGGACTATGACCCGGGCGCGAGCGAGGTAAACCAGCTCAACCGTATCAAGCTCATGCTCTCATCGGCCAAAGAGGCCTGTAAGGCTTAGGCGATCATATGATGAATGAAAACCCCTGAGGCAAATTGCCTTAGGGGTTTTTCTGCGGGAAAGAAGAGAGATGAAAAAAGGACGGCCCGCAAAACGGACCGTCCTTTAACAGTTTGGAGATTGTATTACTCGTTCTCGGCGAGAGCCTTGGCTTCCTCAATGACCTTCTGCTGGACATTGCCGGGGGCCTCTTCGTAACGATCAAAGGTGAACACGAAGGAACCGCGGCCCTGAGTCATGCTGCGCAGATCGATGGTGTAGGAGCTCATTTCGGCCATGGGGACTTCCGCCTCGATAACCGTATTGCCGTCGTCATCCGGATTCATACCCATGACACGACCGCGGCGCTTGTTCAGGTCACCGATAACGTCGCCCATGTAATCGGAGGGGACGGTGACGGCGAGAGAACCGATGGGCTCGAGCAGGACGGGATTGGCTTCGGGAATACCGGCCTTGTAAGCAAGCTGAGCGGCGGTCTTAAATGCCATTTCGTTGGAGTCGACAGGGTGGTAGGAACCGTCGTACAGAACGGCCTTCAGGTTGACCATCGGGTAACCGGCGAGAACACCGCGATTGACGGCATCGCGCAGACCCTTTTCAACGGCGGGGAAGAAGTTCTTGGGAACGCTGCCGCCGAATACTTCTTCAGCAAATACCAGCTCTTCGGTATCGAACTGAGGCTCGAAGCGAATCCAAACGTCACCGAACTGGCCGCTGCCGCCGGTCTGCTTCTTATGACGGCCGTGAGCTTCGACTTTCTTGCGGATCTTCTCACGGTAGGGAACACGGGCCGGGCTGAGTTCGGAATCCACACCGAAGCGGGTGCGCAGCTTGGCGCACAGGACGTCGAGCTGGATATCGCCGGCACCGGAAACAACGAGCTGATGGGTTTCACCGTTATTCACGACGCTGAAGGAAATGTCTTCTTCGTTCAGACGGGAAAGACCCATGGAGACCTTGTCTTCCTGGCCCTTGGCCTTCGGGGAGATGGCCATGGAGTAGCAGGGAACGGGGATCTCGATGGCGGGCAGTACAACAGGAGCCTTGACATCACAGATGGTGTCGCCGGTCTTATAATCCATCTTGCCGATGGCGCCGATATCGCCGCAGACGAGTTCCTTGATCTCGTCGTTCTTCTTGCCGCGCATCATGTACAGACGACCGAGCTTATCGGTGGAATCGGCACGGGTGTTGCGCAGGGACATATCGGAAGTGACGGAACCGGAGAGGACCTTGATGTAGGAGAACTTACCGAACTGGTCGGAAACAGTCTTGAATACAAAGGCGCAGGTCGGACCGTTGGAATCGATGGCGAGGCTGCCTTCCACGGGAGCGGGAGCAGCGGCGGCGTTCGGCGCGGGAGCATAATCAACAACGGCGCGGAGCAGGGCCTCGGTGCCGACACCGGTCATGGCAGAACCGCAGAACACGGGGATAACGCTGCGCTCGAGAACGCCGACACGCAGACCTTCGATGATCTCCTCGTCGGTGAGGGTCATTTCTTCGAAGTACTTCTCCATGAGATCTTCGCTGGCACCGGCGGCGGTCTCGGTCAGAACCTCACGCAGAGATTCGGCACGGTCAGCGTCGGCGTCGGGAATAGCGATCTTCGTGGTCTTGTTGCCCTTGGTCTGGTAAGCAACGTTATGAACGAGGTCGATAACGCCGCTGCCGTCGGACAGAGGAGCAGTCACGGCGCAGACGATGCTGCCGTATTTTTCCTGCAGAGCAGCGAGAACGGCGTCATAGTCACCGTGTTCCTCATCACACTTGGAGATGTAGAACATGCAGGGCAGATTGGCCTTCTTGAGGAGCTTCCAGTTGCGTTCCGCACCGACGGAGATGCCGTCTTTGGCAGTGCAGAAGATGATGCCGGTTTCCGCTACGCGGATAGCGGCCAGCGTTTCACCGGCGAAGTCAAAGTAGCCGGGGCAGTCCAGAACGTTGATCTTGCAGCCGCCGAATTCCACAGGGGCAACAGAAGTGGAAATACTGAACTGGCGCTTGGTCTCTTCCGGATCATAGTCACAAACAGTGTTTCCGTCAGGAACCTTACCCTGCCGGTCGATTGCACCGGTGATATAGAGCATGTTCTCAGCGAGGGTGGTCTTACCACTGCTTCCGTGACCGAGGAAGCAGATGTTGCGAATGTCCTTAGTTGCGTAGCTCATTTAATGCCTACTCTCCTTATATCATCAAAATAGGTGAATACAGAAACTGAAAAAAACCAATTTATTATACACCGGGAAAAAATACTTTGCAACAGTGTTTTTTTATTTTAGTTCTTATTGCCGTGTCCAGAAGTGCATAACTCCGAGCGGGATCATCCAAAGCATCATGTAGGTGATGAGATTTGCTGCACTGGCGCTCTCATAAGAGGAGTTCCAGCAGAGGAGGAACATGAGCAGAAGACCGAAAACGGAACACAGAAGACTCAGAAATGCACAGAAACGAGTACTGCGGTAAAGACGGGAGCCGCGTTCCGCAGCCTCTACAAAAGGAGACAGCCCGCTCCGGGCGAGAACGGCGGCATAACGCCGGGGCTTGTCTGCTTCGAGGCTGGAAAGACGGTAGCGCTCGGCAAAAGACGGGAAATGAAAACCTTCGGTAGAGAGTTTGAACTTCTGCCGGATCAGCAGGGGGTCTACATTAAAATCACGGATGGCAAATATCGGGGAGCGTTTGCCGCGCAGAAGCGTTACAAGAGCATCCTGCACCGCAGGGATCGCCGCATAACGGATCCCGAAGACGCCCACAAGTGTGCCGCTGATGGAAATGAACACAGCATTTGAGGTGCGGAGCTTGCGGGGAATACGCAGACCGCAGAGGTTCATAAACCCGTTGGCTCCGATCGCCACTTCCTCGCCGCGGATCAGAGCACGAATGCCTCCTTCGCAGATGGTGAAGTTATCGATCTGCTGCATGGAATAGCCGTTCCGACGCATCAGGTCTGTGAAGAGGGGGGCGAGTCCGCTGCCTGCGGCAGAGAGAACGCTGCCGGCGTAAGAAATGACACGATCCGTATAGACCCCTTCCAGAATGCGGACGCTGTCGATGGCTATCGTATTGGGAGGGAATACGTCGCTGTCGGTGATGATGAGACGGGTCTTGCCGCCGAATTCCCGAACACCGGACCAGCCGGCGATGCCCACGCCGATCTGCAGGAGACGGCGCGCACAGCGGGAAAATATGAGCGGGAAGGCATACAGCAGAGAGAACGGGGCGCAGACGGCACCCATTGCACCCAATACATGGAAGAAATCTCCCGGAGCGCCGCGCAGTACCGAGGCGACAAAGGCCAGAAGCAGCGAGGCGATCATGAGGAAGGGAGCCGTAACGGAGGCGAGTTCCTCACAGACGTCGGTTTCTTCACTCTGACGGATAAAGCCCTCTGTATCACTGTGGCTCTTGAACAAATGTTTTGTCCCGGTTTCGGGATCGCGCGTGGCTGTGATGATGCTTGGATTGTGGCCAAGTATCAGAGCTCGCATGCTGGTGCGCAGACCGGCACAGTACATTTCACCGCCCCAAAGCGCAAAGCTCAGCGAGAGGGCAGAAACAGCACAGAAGGGGAGACCACGGGAACCGCCGCCGAAAATGGCGGTCCAGAGCGCATCAAGCGCCGTCGTAAAGCAGGAGAAAACGATCAGACTTTCGCCGTTGGGCGAACCCTGCAGAAAAGCCGTTATACCATGTGTCACCACATCCAGGCCCACGAGCATGACGCAGCATTCGGCGGCAAGGCAGAACAGCGCCGCAACACGTACGCTGGACCCCAGAGCACCTGCCAGCGGGAGTCCGAAGCTGACCCAGACCAGCACAAGACTGACGACCAGAGAGGTAATGGCACGAACACGGAGCGGCTTGCGCTGCGCGGCATAGAATCGTATGGCCTTTTCAGCAGGGAGTTCGGGAGCTTCTTCATAGCCCGGATCCGGAGCGGGAGGCGGTGCATCCGCATGCTGCTTGCGGGCGGCGGAAACCAGAGCCAAAAGAGCCACGACCCGTGTGATAAAGCGTTCTCCAAAGCGAAGCGCCGGACA
>JAUMXS010000055.1:2404-8418 GCA_030528965.1 Eubacteriales bacterium | reverse complement strand
TACCGACATCCGGGAAGACGGATCCGTGCATTGGACTTTGAAAGATGTTGAACTTTACGAAGTTTCCTGTTGTACGTTTCCTGCTTATGAGGAAACCAACATTTCCGCGAGGGCTGCGGAGCGCGAAGACATCCGGAAGCGCGAAGCAGATGCATGGCGGGAGAAAGCGAAAGCGAGGTTGAAAAATGGCGCTTAAAGCATTAATGCTCCGCAAGAAGCTGAATGATGCGAAAAAGGCCCTGGCCGCCCTGAGGGCAAAGGATGCCGATTTCGACACCAGGGAAGCGGAGCTTGAAAAGAGCATCGAGGAAGCACAGACCGACGAAGAGAGATCCGCCGTGGATGAGGCGATTGAGGGCTTCGAGGCTGAGAAAGCTGATCATGCTGCACAGAAAGATGATCTGGAGAGACAGATCGAGGAACTGGAAAAGGATCTGGCGGCTGAGGAAGCTGCACAGGCAACCGATCCGGCAGGCGATCCGGCTCCCGAAGAAAATGAAGAAAGAGAGGTACGTCCTGTTATGAATATCAGGAATAAGATTTTTGCACGTATGGACGTGCAGACCAGAAACGCGATGTTCGAGCGCGATGATGTCAAGGGATGGCTGGATGCGATCCGTACCTGCATGAAGGAAAAAAGAGCGCTGACCAATGTCGGTCTGACGATCCCGGAAGTGTTCCTCGGCGTCCTTCGCGAGAACATCGAAAATTATTCCAAGCTGTATAAGCATGTCACTGTCCGGCAGATCTCCGGCACCGGCCGCATGGTTGTCATGGGTGGTATCGCAGAGGCTATCTGGACAGAATGCTGCGCGAACCTGAACGAGATGACCCTCGGCTTTAATGATGTCGAGGTTGACTGCTATAAGGTCGGCGGATATTTCAAGCTTTGCAATGCGACGATCGAAGACTCCAACCTTGATCTTGCCAGCGAAGTCCTTACTGCAATCGGCCAGGGTATCGGTTATGCACTGGATAAGGCTATCCTTTACGGTAAGAACAGCGGAACCGCGAACAAGATGCCGGAAGGTATCGTGACCAGGCTTGCGCAGAGCTCCGAACCGGGCGATTATCCGGCCACTGCGAGGACGTGGGTCAACATCAGCACATCCAACATCCTGACCATCGGCAGTAACGTCACCGGTGCGAGCCTGTTTCAGACCATCCTGCTTGACTCCGGAGTTATCTCTGATAAATACAGCAAGGACGGCATCGTTTGGGCGATGAACAAGACCACGAAGAACTACCTGACTGCTCAGGCCATGAGCGTGAACGCAAACGGTGCGATCGTTTCCGGTTTCGAAAATACCATGCCGGTCATCGGTGGACAGGTCGAGGTGCTCGACTTCATCCCGAACTATGTTATCGTTGCAGGACATTATGATGATTACCTGCTGGCGGAGCGCGCAGGCGAGAAATTCGCGCAGAGTGAGCATGTTTTCTTCCTGCAGGATCAGACAGCCTTCAAGGGTACTGCCCGTTATGATGGCAAGCCTGTGATCGCAGAAGCATTCGCAGCTATCGGCGTGAACGGTGTGACTCCGGCAGCCAACGCTGTGACCTTCGCGGCTGACAATGCCAACACCCCGGATGCGGTTGTCCTGAATAAGTCTGCTGCGACCATCACGAAGACCGGAAGCGTGCAGCTGAAAGCTACCGTCCTCGCGGCAGGCGTCCCGGTTGATGCAGTTGTCACCTGGGAGTCTTCCAACACTGCGAAGGCTACTGTAACCAGTAATGGTAAGGTTGAAGGTAATGCAGTTATCACCGCAGCGGCAGGATCCGCTGTAGCGATCTGCAACCTGACTGTAACATCCTGAGTTTAACGATCGGAGGAGCGGATGAGAACACTGATCGCAATGCCATGCATGGACATGGTGCACACAGCATTTATGGAGAGTCTGCTTTGCCTGCGGCCAGCGGGCGAGGTTGCCTATAAGGTCACCTGCTCCTCCCTGATCTATGATGCCAGGAACATGCTTGCGAAAGCGGCGGTTGACGGCAATTTCGACCGGATCCTGTGGCTGGATTCTGATATGGTATTCCAGCCGGATCTGATGCAGAGATTGTCCGCGGATCTGGATGAAGGCAGGGAGTTTGTAACAGCCCTGTGCTTCAACCGGAGAAACCCGGTCGGTCCGTGCATCTACAAGGAAACCGGGTACAACCAGAACGGGCGGGAGTTGATTCCGTTCGCAAATAAGTATCTGGACTATCCGGAGAATGAGATCTTCGAGGTCAAAGCCTGCGGGCTGGCTGCGGCCATGATGACCACAAAGCTGATCAAGCGGATCTTCGCGGAGTACGGGGCCCCGTTCTCCCCGGAGCCCGGTTTCGGAGAAGATCTGTCATTCTGTGTTCGGTGCGAAGCTTCTGGCATACCGGTCTACTGTGACAGCTCGATCAAGGTCGGGCACGTCGGGCAGATCGTGATCAACGAGCAGACCTACAAAGAGGGGGTGGTCCTGTGACGGACGCTGATATCTTAGCAATGCTTAAAAGCAATCTGCAAATTATGGGCTCCACATGGGATGCCTACCTCGGGCAGCTGGCCGAAGCGGCAAAGGGATATATCCGGACGCAGGGGATAGTCCTGGATCTTTCGCAGATCCGGGACTGCAATCTGGTCGTTATGTATGCGTCGTACCTCTACCGCAAGAGAGCGGACGATGCGCCGTCCATGCCTCGTATGCTCCGGTATGAGCTCAACAACCGGCTGATGGAGCAGAAGTCCGCGGAGGTGTAAGCCATGATTTTCGAGGGCAAAGTTAAGTTTTACAGCCTGACAAACATCGGGGCTGATGGCCGGATGCCTGTTGAAATGCTTGTCGAGAAGGGCGAGGCATATTACGGCGAGCGTGTTATCGGTTATAGCCGGCAGTATGCAGCTATGGGCATCGACCAGAGGATCGACAAGCTGATCCGGATCTGGCGCGACGAAACGATCACGGTGCATGATTACGCCATCCCTGAGGACGGCCAGCAGTACCGGATCGACAACGTCCAGCACCTGCTTGACGATGACGGCCTGAAGGTCACGGATTTGACACTGTACCGACTGGAGGACAACTACGCCGTGCAGGGAGGTGAGCTGGAGACATGAAATCATTACAGACCATGCTGACAGCTCTGTATACCGATTTTACGGATCTTTCCTGCCCGGTGACGCACTACCGGAGGATCTCCAAGTATCCATACCTTGTATGGGCTGAGGACCGGGAGGCATATAGTTTCAGCGGGAACAACCACAAGCAGGAACAGGCGATTACCGGATACATTGATTACTTTACAAGAACAGAGTTTGATCCGGTGGTGGATCAGGTGCAGGAGATCCTCAACAAACAGAACGTGGCGTGGAGCCTCGATGCTGTGGACTATGAGGACAGCACCAACCTGATACACTATCGGTGGTTATGGGAGACGCGGTAATGGCACGGGTATCGGAAAAGGGAGGCACGGACTGGATCCTGGAACTGTCCAAGCTACGGAAAGGATCCAAGGAGATCATCGAGAAAGCTTTGATGGCAGGGGCCAACCTGCTGGCCGACAATCTCCGTGCCGAAATGGACGGCATCCCGGTCGATGAACGGTATGTCAAGGAAGGCCAGATGAGGGACGGCATCAAGCAGATCCAGAAGAAGGGCCTGCAGGATGCGTTCGGTATAACCCCGATCAAATCGAAAGACGGGGTGTACGACGTGCATCTCGGGTGGGACGGTTACAATTATATCGGCCAGCCCAACCCGATGATAGCCCGGTCGGTCAACTCCGGGACATCGTTCCTGAGGGCGTATCCGTTCATAAACCGCGCCAAAAGCAAGTACAGGAAAGAAGCCGAGCAGGCTATGGAAGAGACCATCGCCGAAGAAATCGGCAGGATTACGAATGGAGGATAAAAACATGAGTGCAGCAGGAAGAGTGCGTACAGGTTTTTCCCTGCCGTATGTGGCCGTATGCAGCGGCGACACTTATACCAGCGGCCAGAAGCTGGCGAGGGGCGTGGATGTCACAGTCTCCCCCGAATCCAGTGATGACAATAAATTTTATGCGGATAACCACGAAGCAGAAAACGATTCCGGAAGACTTACCGGCGGAACCCTCAGCCTGACGGTTGACGGTCTGCTGATGTCAGCTGAGCGTCTGATCATGGGGCTTCCCACAGCGGCGTCTGATGGATGGACATCCTACGATGACGATCAGAAGATCCCGGATGTTGGTGTCGGGTATATCGAGAGATATATGAGCGACGGCGAGGAAAGCTACGTTCCGGTCGTGATCAAGAGGGTGGCATTTGCCCAGCTTGAGACCTCTGCGGCGACGCAGGAAGAAGAGATCGATTGGCAGACCCAGAGCCTGTCCGCAACTATCAAACGTGCCAACGACTCCAAGCATACCTGGAAGATGATCGGCACGGCAACTTCTACCGAAGCCCTGGCTGAGGCAGCTCTGAAGACCAAGCTGAACATTTCTACAACCTGACGATATTAACGGGAGGATGTACGATGAGGATCAACGGAAGGGAAGTCGGCTTCGCATGGACAACGGGCGCGTACGTGGACTACAACGACTGGATCGTGCGTAACACGAGCGCGTCCGTGACTCGGGCAAGGATTGAGCGTGCAGCGATCATGAACGCGGAGTATAACCGCATCCACAAGGATGAGGCGACAAAGCCGCTGACCGTGGCCGAGATCAGGGATCTGCCGGTCTATGTGACGGAAGAACTGTTCAAGGTGACGGACGAGGTCGTCGAGCGTGAGAGCAAACGCGAAGTCGAAACCGAAGAGTCCAAGGAAAAAAACGCAAAAAGCACCGCAACATTGAATTGAACCGGCCTTGGTTTGAGTTCTATTCGTTGCAACTGGGCATGAGCAGGCTTGAGATCTTCGATCTGCCTTATGGGCGGACGATGGATCTGATAGCCTGCTTATCCATTTTTAACGGCGGTGCGGAACAAAAGGTAAAGAAGAGATTAACGTACGATGAGGCCATGGGCCTGAGGTGATGGGATGGCAAATGATGTAGGCATTAAACTTAAGATTGAGGGCGAGAAAGAGTATAAGCAGAGCCTGAAGAATATCATTGCGTCCCAGAAAGAATGGGAATCCGAGATCAAGGCCGTCGACTCCGCCCTCGAGTCCGAGATGGACGCAGAGGAGAAGAGCCGGCGCAAGGGCGAACTGCTTGAGAAGCAGATCGAGTCTCAGGAAAAGAAACTCGGCCTGATGAAGGAGCAGTTGGAGAAGGTTGAGAACGCTTACGGCACGGACAGCCGCGAGGCCGCGCAGATGCGCACGAACATCAACAACGCGACCACGGCCCTGAACCGGATGCGCGGCGAGTCCCAGAAACTGACCCCGAAACTTAAGAACATCGGCGACACCATGCAGAAGGCCGGCAAGAAGATGCAGGCCGTCGGTGACAAGCTGAACAAATATGTTGCTGCTCCGCTCGGCGCTCTGGCGGCTACATCCGTCGCGGCGTTCAAGGAAGTGGACGCCGGCATGGATATCGTGACGAAAAAGACCGGCGCGACCGGGCAGGCGCTTATCGACCTGCAAGAGTCCGCCCGAAACGTGGCGACCACGATCCCGACGTCTTTTGAAACCGCCGGATCCGCGATCGGCGAAGTGAACACGAAGTTCGGCTTGGTCGGCGAAGACCTCGAAAATTTGACGCTGAAGTTTGTTAAGTTTGCGGACCTCAACGACATGGACGTCTCCAATGCGGTCGACAAGACGCAGAAGGTCATGCAGGCCTTTGGAGTCGAGTCAAAAGACGCTGGGAAGATACTCGACGCGATGAACAAAGTCGGGCAGAACACCGGCATCAGCATGGATAACCTGTCTTCGAGCATGGTTAAAAATGCGGCGTCCCTGTCTCAGATGGGCATGGATGCGTATGACGCAGCCAATTTCCTCGGACAGGTCGAGATGTCCGGAGCAACCACTGCCGACGTCATGGCAGGCATGAAAAAAGCTATGACGGAAGCAGCCGAGGACGGCATGACACTG
>JAUMXS010000055.1:0-2394 GCA_030528965.1 Eubacteriales bacterium | reverse complement strand
AAACTCAAAGAGTTTGACACTGTCATGCACAGCTCCGCGTCTGAAACCGATAAACTACAGGCCGCCATTGAGACGTTTGGCAAGAAAGCCGGACCTGCTATCTACAAAGCCTATGAGGAGGGCACATTAAATCTCGGCCTGCTCTCGGGCAGCATGGACGAGTTTGTCGGCAGCGTCGACCAGACATATGACGATATCAAGGGCTCCAACAATGACATGGAAGTGTCGCTCAACAAGGTCAAAGACGCGGCCAGCCGGATCGGCGAGACGCTCCTTAACATCGCCGCGGAGCCGGTGTCAAAGGTCGCTGACGGCATACAGAGCATCGGCGATAAGTTTAACAGTCTTGACTCCGACTCCCAGACAGCAATCGGTAACGTGGTGCTTGCACTGATAGCCGCGGGCCCTGTCGCAAAGGTCGGAGGTAGTCTGCTGAGCGCGGTCGGTAAAGTGACGACAGCCATCACCGGCTCCGAGGGGCTTATGGCGGCGATCGGCAGCATCGGAAGCAAGGCGGCCGGTGCGGCCATTGGTGCTGCGCCGTTCGCCCTGCTGGCAGCAGGCCTTGGCATTTCCGCAAAAGCCATATATGACGCCGGTCAGGATCTGGAGAGCCAGGATGAGCGGATACTCGAAATCGTAGGGACGCAAAAGGAAAATCTAGGAACCCTGAAGGACTCCGTGAAGGCTATCCATGACACTATCGACGGCGCAAATGCAGAAGTGCAGGCCATAAACGACCAGTCGGAGATGGCTCTGTCGCTCGTGGATGAACTTGAAAAGCTTGAGAGCCAGACCAGCCGCACGGTGGAAGAAGAAGCGAGGATGCAGACGCTCGTTGATGAACTCAACACACTGTATCCCGACCTTAAACTCGGTATCGACAAGTCAACCGGAGCCCTGACTAAATCGACCGGAGAAATTAAGAAGTACATACAGCAGGCGAAGAAGATCGCCCTTCTGGATGCGTATACCCGCGGTGCCAGCGCGGCCTTGGATAAACTTGTCCAGGCCAATAATGATTTGTATGTTGCCCAGAAGGGCCGACAGCGGATGGTAGACGATCTTCGGCATATCGAAGACGCCATGGCGGACATCGCGAGACGAAACAGCGATGACAATCCGTTCAATGACTTTACTGACAACAACCGAATGCTCGAAATGAAGGCGAACGCCGACGAACTGCGTGCGAGTATTGCGGAAACCGACGCAACGATTGAGGAGGCTACAGCCGAGGTTCAGGCGGCAACAGCGGAGACCAAGAACTGGAACGATCAGATTGATGCTCTTGGCGGCGAAATGGATGAGTCCAATGAGGCAATAAAATCCAACACCGAAGCGACTGAGTCCAATACTGAGGCACAGAAATCAAACAAAGACGCCTACATGGAGCGCGCCGAGAAGATCGGGAAGAGCACGCGGGATGCCATCAAGGCCATGCAGGAGGAGCAGGCCAAGTGGGATGAGTTATACAATTCCGCGAAAGAAAGCATTGAAGGGCAAAGCAAGCTTTTCGACGAATGGCAACAGGATAGCGAACTCACTTACGAGAAAATAATCTCGAATATGCAGTCGCAGGTTACCGGCATGCAGAACTATTCCACTAACATGGATAAGTTGGAAAGATTTGCGGCGCAATCCGGAAACGAGACTCTTAAGGCATACGTCAAATACATCCGCGATATGGGCCTGGAAGGTGCGCAGGTCGCCCAGGAAATGGTCACGCACTGGACGGACAGCAGCGGAGAACTGAGCGAAGCGCTTGCCGAAGAAGCACTTAATATTTCGAGCGAATATAGCGGACTGCAAGACACTATTGCAGGCACCTGGGCGACTATAGACAACGGCTTCCAGACTGGTGCAGAAGCAGGCATGGCGGCGTTTAACGGAATATTTGCACGCGATGAACTCGAAGGCCTCAAGCAGATGAAGGCGAACGCCGAGACGGCATTTGACAACATCATCCCTGCCATCTTTGGAAAAGGCAAGGAAGTCGCAGATGCAGCGTTTGACGGCATAACGGAAGAAGAGCACGACGCCGAATGCCAGGCAAGGCTTAAACGATCATATGAGAAGGCCGGTGAGAGCATAGCGGAAGGCCTCGATGGCAGCAAGGAAAAAGTCGCGACAGCCGCCGAAAGCGTATCCGGCGAGGTCAGCGGGATCTCCGGCGAGGTCGACAAGGCCGGATCTGACATCAAGTCGGCATCCGGACGCGCCATCATGGGCATGATTGGCGGGATGCTGCTTAACCAGTTTATGCTCAAGACGACATCAAAATCCACCGGGCAGATCCTCGGCGAGGTCGGCAAGGAGGCCGACAAGCAGGCCGGGCCGATCATGACGGCTGCTGACAAGGCAGTCAGCGCGGCGGCCGATGGCATGGAGTCCGCC
>JAUMXS010000148.1 GCA_030528965.1 Eubacteriales bacterium | reverse complement strand
ATACCGCCATCACCCGGGCCAGAGAACTGCTGATCATTGTGGGCAGGGAAGAGACCATTGCGGTAATGACCCAGAACGCAAAAAGAAACCGCAGATACACAGGATTGAAGCTCCGGCTTGAAGGGCGTGAATGATGAAGATTAGAGCTTTCTATTGGCTGAAGGAAATCCTGTTTCCCAGAAAGTGTATGCTCTGCCGGGATTTGCTGCCGCCGGAACAGACGGATCTTTGCCATAAATGCCGTGTAGAAGTGGAAGAATACCCCTTTGGCGCATTAAATCCACCACCGGAAGCAAAAAACAGGCTTCATTTTCTTGACAGTTTTACAGCAATCTGGTACTATGAGGGTGATGTCCGTAAGAGCATCCACCGATACAAGTTTCAAAAAGCAATACATTTGGCGCCGAAATACGGAAGACTCCTGGCAATGAGGATTCTGAAACAGGGTCCCGCCGAGTTCGATGTTTTGACATGGAGTCCTGTCAGCTGGTTCCGCCGCTTGACCCGAGGCTATGATCAAAGCGAGCTTTTGGCAAAGTGTGTGGGTTCTGAATTGGGCATTCAGCCTCAGCGGCTGCTGCGTAAAGTTCGCAACACGCCGCCACAGTCCAGTCTGACCAAAGAGTCCGAAAGAAAGGCCAACGTGCTTGGCGCCTTCCGGATAGCCGGGAATGCCGAAATCAAAGGCAAACGGATCCTGATTCTGGACGATGTGTTTACCACAGGCGCCACGTCAGAAGAGTGCGCCAAAACGCTTCTGCTGGCAGGAGCAAAAGAAGTTCATTGCGCGGCTGTTACAGCTGTGCGTTATCGAAAAAAATAACCAGTGGGTGAATTTTTATGCAGTTATTTTCCAATGACCTGGGTGTTGACCTGGGAACATCAAACGTTTTGATTTATGCTGACGGTCGGGGCCTTGTTGTGCGTGAGCCCTGCGTCGTTGCGCTGGACCGTAACACCGGCAAGATTCTTCAGGTCGGTGCCGCTGCCCGGAATATGCTGAACCGTACCCCCGGCAACGTTGTCGCCATGCGTCCCCTGCGGGAAGGCATTATCTCTGACCATGAGATGACCGTTAAGATGCTTCAGGAGATGTTTAAGTCTGCCACCAAGGCATCTATGTTTACCCCCAAGCCCCGTGTTGTCATCAGCGTTCCCAGCGGCGTTTCCGAAGTGGAAGAGCGCAGCGTTATCAATGCCGCCATTGAGGCAGGCGCCCGAAGAGTGTTCCTCATCGAGGAGCCTTTGGCTGCCGGCCTGGGTGCAGGCCTTGACCTGAAGGAATCCAAGGGCCATATGGTCGTGGACATCGGCGGCGGCACAACGGATATCGCGGTGCTCAGCATGAACGGTGTGGCCGTTTCCTCTTCTCTGAAGATTGCGGGCAATGCCTTTGACGAGGCAATTGCCAGATTTGTCCGCCGTAAATATGGCGTGATCATCGGCGAGGTTACCGCTGAGGATGTAAAGATTCAGATCGGTCAGGTTTATCCCAGACCCGAAGAAATGAGCATGAATGTCAAGGGCAGAGACGCCAAGACCGGCATGCCCAAGACTGTTACCCTGACCTCTACGGAAATCTACGAGGTTTTGGCCCGTCCTGCCCGTCAGATCGCGGATGAAGTTCTTGCGGTTATGGAGCAGACCACTCCCGAGCTGGTCAGCGACATTTCCGAAACCGGCATCACCCTCACCGGCGGCTGCAGCCAGGTTTGGGGCTTTGCGGAGCTGCTGCTTGAGCGCACCGGCTTGCCCTGTATTCTGGCAGACGATCCCGATTCCTGCACAGCTTACGGCTGCGGCAAGAGCCTTGCCTGGATCAACCGCCTCCAGGAAGGCCCCATTAACATCGCCCGCAAGCGCATGATGAAAAGCAAATATTGATATAACAAAAGCAGTGAAGATAGTTTTCTTCACTGCTTTTTGTATGAAAATCCCGGAGCCGTTTGCACAGCTCCGGGAAATGATTTTATCTGGAG
>JAUMXS010000054.1 GCA_030528965.1 Eubacteriales bacterium | reverse complement strand
GGCCTCCGCGTGGACGCTGCGGCACAGCTCATAGCGTTCCCCGGAAGGCACATGGAGCAGCTCACGCGTACAGCAGTTGAGATCCGTGCAGTTATGGCGGCCGCGCGGCGCGCCGTTGTAGCCGGTGGCCAGGATCTCATCGTTGCGCACGATGATCGCTCCGTATTTCCGGCGCAGACAGGTCGAGCGGTTCAGCACCGCGTCCGCGATGTCCAGATAGTAATTTTCCTTGCTTCGTCTTTCGTTTGCCTGCATGATGTCTTGCCTCCTTAAATCATACCGCTGCCCACTTCGGCATGTAATTTACGGCAGTCGATGCCGCAGGGCGCAAAAGATATCTGCTTCAGTTTTTAAAATACCACCACAGTGGTTTCGTCTGTGATATTCTCATAAAACCAGTCGATGTCTTCATGATACATACGGACACAGCCATGACTGATGGGATATCCGATACTGTAATCATATACCGTCCGTGTTCCCGGCCAGCACAGCCGGGAATGGAAAGCATATCCGCCGCCCTTAAAGCCCACGACCGGGCTCACGGAATACGTACCGGTGGTCCATCCGGCAGCATTGTGATAGGTGATCTGCCACACGCCCTGCGGCGTGGCGGTCCCCGGCGCGCCGGTTCCGACCAGGCAGCAGCGCAGGAGTGTCCAGTGGCCATCTCTGTAATCGAATATGTTGGCCCGCTGATATGTAAGGTTTACCCATACAAGCAGCCCCGTGTGGCTTGTATAGCCCTTTGCGTTGACCCAGATCTCTTTTTCCTTTACCGTATAATCACGCGTCTCGGCCCATTCTGTGGTATAATCTCCGGCATAAGCAGAAGTCACCAGAGCCAGAACCCTTTCGATCTCTTCGGGCGAGGCATCTCTTCCGGAACCGGGCATCTGGGCAGTGATCGTTTCCTCCACCCAGGTTTCCTCGTCGAAGTCCTCCATCCGGTAGAGCAGCGTGACGAATTCCGCACGGGTGAGATCATCCTCCAGATGCAGGAACCCGTCCCAGCCCTGCACGAGACCACGCTGCACGAGTCCCGCCATACGGGTCCGTTCCTCCTCGGAGAGAAGCTCCGCATCCGCAAACGGAGCAAGCACGGAGACCGTCGTCGGCTCTCCGATCCCGTAAGCCAGCCCTGTGATGAGCATAGCCTCCCGGCGGGTGACGGGATCGTCAAATCCGGTAAACTCTCCGTCAATGAGTCCTGCGTCCACCGCCTGACACCCTGCGGTATAGTACCACGCATCCGCAGGAGCCTCGACGGTCGTTTCCGGCGCAGGTTTGGGATACTGTCTCGACCGGGCCAGGATCGAAAGCAGCTGCGCCGCCGTCAGCGGCTCGTTCGGACGGAGCGTCCCGTCCTCGAATCCGGTCAGGTATTCCTCGTTTACGGCACGTTTCAGTGCCGCAGAGGCCCAATGCCCCGCCGCATCGGGAAACCCGATATCCCCATCATCGGCGGCGTTTTCGCTTTCATCGGTCTCCCCGGCATCATCGGAAATATCCTCATCTCCGATGATCCCGGGCTCATCGCTTACATTGGCATCTTCGACATCTTCGGCACAGGCAGCCCCTGCTGCCGCAGAGAGCAGGACCAATGCCAGACATACCGACATTGTCCTGCGGAAACAATTCTTCATGACGATTCCCCTGTCATCTCTTTTTTGCATGGGGAACAATTCTTTTCCCACAACCTGAAATATAAAATACAAAACGCCTGCCCGCGCAAACAGTCGCGTGTATGGAGAGGAGCTGGAATTATGAAAAAGACCGCGCTTGTAACAGGCGCTTCACGCGGCATCGGTGCAGCCGTCGCCCGGGCTTTGCATCGGGACGGCTGGGAACTGATCCTTGTCAGTGCGCACAGTGAAAACGCTCTGCGTACTCTGGCCGAAGAACTGGATGCCCGCTGGGCACTCTGTGACATCGGTGACCCGAAGCAGACGGAGGCCCTTTTCGCCGGGCTGGAGCACGGCGTGGATCTTCTGGTGAACAATGCCGGACTTGCGCACTACGGTCTCCTCACCGACACCGGTGAAGAAGTCTGGCGGCATCTGTTCGCCGTCAACACCGACGGCGTGTATCGCTGCTGCCGTCTTGCCATCCCGCACATGGTGCGGGAAAAGAGCGGCTGTATCGTGAATGTCAGCTCTGTCTGGGGTGTATGCGGTGCTTCCTGCGAAGCAGCGTATTCCGCATCCAAAGCGGCCATCCTCGGTCTCACGAAAGCCCTCGCCAAGGAGCTTGGCCCCTCCGGCATCCGTGTCAACGCCGTGGCACCGGGCGTCATCAAAACCGACATGCTCTCCCCTTTGAACGAAGACGATCTCTCCGCTCTGGCTGAGGAAACCCCGCTCTGCCGTCTCGGTGAACCGGAGGATGTTGCCGAGCTCATCGCCTTCCTCGCTTCCGACCGCGCTTCCTTCATCACCGGACAGGTGATCGGCGTGGACGGCGGCTTTGGAGTATAAATCCATCTGAGGAAAAATAACCCTCAAAACGACCCAAGAATACCCCCGCCCTTCGGTGGGGGTATTCTTATATCTGGCAGGAAGCGTCTTTGACGCTTCCTTTGCCAAGGGTATGCGGCCCTCTGCAGCGCACGAAAAGCGTGCCGATGGCGCGTTTTTCGCCCGTTTACGGGCCGTGAAGTGTTTTCTCCGACGTACATGCCGCCGGAGAAAACGATTTGATTTTTTCATCCGTGGACGCGACCTCTGATGAGCTTTTTGATAAACTCAGGCATACTCCCACGCTTCGGGGGTATGTTTTTTCAGTCAAGCAGCCGACAGGATGTGATTTTTGGATTTTCCGTTATTCTCAGGCAAGGAATCCCTTGAGGATGCAGTCCTCCGCTTCCTCCTGAGTCAGGCCCAGCGTCTGGAGCTTCAGAAGCTGGTCGCCCGCAATTTTACCGATGGCCGCTTCATGAATAAGCTGCGCCTCGGTGGAGTTGGCAGCGATCTCCGGTACGGAACGGATCTTTGCCTCATCCATGATGATGGAGTCACACTGGACATGGCCGAAGCAGCGGTCATTGCCGATCACGCGCGGCAGGAAGACCTGCTCGGAGTGACCCTTGGCGACCGAACGCGAAATGACCCGTCCGCGGGCATTGTCGCCGTCCAGCACGATTTCCATATCAGAACCCGCATACTGTTCCCCATGAGTCAGCAGGCGTTCCGTAATAACCGTTTCCGCGTCCTTGCCGCAGACGATGCGCGTGTCGCGGTCGGTGGAGTCGACACCTGCGATCTGAATCGTATCCATCTGCAGAAACGCGCCCTCATCCAGATACGCCACGGTCTTGGGATTCATAACGTTCTTTCCGTTTCCGTCGCCTTCGCCGTAATGCTTCTCCGAATAGCAGACACGGGCATTTTTTCCGAGATGGAGCGTATGCACGCCATCATGACGGCTTTCTTCACAGCCGCAGTTGTGGATGCCGCAGCCGGCCACGATCTTCACATCGCAGTCCTCGCCGATGTAAAAATCGTTATAAACCGTCTCGGACAGACCGGATTCCGTGATGATAACAGGAATATAGCAGGTCTCATTTTTGGTTCCCGGTGCAATGCGGATATCGATGCCGGGCTTGTCCTCTTTGGAAGTAATGACGATGTTTTCCGTGCTTTCCCGTCCGGAACAGCCGGAGTTTTTACGAATATTGAACGCGCCCTTGGGTTTTCCCGTAACGTCCGCAATCAGCTCCAGAAGAGCCTCGTCGACATGATTGAGGTCTCCGCTCATTTTCTCTCCCCCTTGCTGTTGATGACCGGACAGCAGCTCAGTGTATCCGCCATAATGACGGGGAATACATCCTCCGCCGTTCCCTGATGCGCAATGTTTCCGTCGGCGATTACAACGATCTCATCCGCCAGACGAATGATGCGCTCCTGATGCGATATGATGATCATGGCGGAATTGCGCTCGCGATGGATATCCTCAAAGGTCTCCGTAAGACGTGCAAAGCTCCAAAGGTCAATGCCCGCCTCCGGCTCGTCAAATATCATAAGATCGGATTTGCGCGCAAGAACCGTCGCGATCTCGATTCTCTTGACCTCGCCGCCGGAAAGGCTGACGTCCACTTCGCGGTCCAGATAATCGTTCGCACAAAGGCCTACCTTCGTCAGGTATGCACAGGCCTCGCTCTTGGGCAGAGGACAGCCGTCACTGGCGATCGTCAGCAGATCCCGCACCCGCAGTCCTTTGAACCGCGGAGGCTGCTGGAATCCGTAGCTGATGCCCATTTTCGCACGTTCCGTTATTCCGCATTCCGTAATATCCTGTCCATTCCAGATAACTTGTCCTTCCGTCGGCTGAACAAGTCCCATGATGATCTTGGCCAGAGTAGTCTTTCCTCCGCCGTTGGGTCCTGTGAAAACCGTGAGACATCCGTCCGGTACCACAAGGTCGATGTTCTTTAAGATGTTCAAGTCCCCTTCCGGGCTATGGACATGATAACTGATGTTTCTCAATTCCAACATAGAATACCGGCCTCCTTTTTTGCCAATTTTATCATAACACATTCCCTTCCCCATGACAATACATGAACCCTTGATTATTTTTATAAAGAATGCTATATTATTTAATTGAGCCTAAACATATGACTATGTCGCATACCGAACGAAAAGCTGCGCAACGGCGTTTTTCCGTTCCGACGCAGCCGAAAACGATAAGGAGAAACTGTTTTGAAACAGGGAAAAATATCTAATCGGGTAATTCGCCGACTGCCGAAATACCTCCGCCAACTTCAGGAGCTGGCAGATAACGATGTAGACCATATCAGTTCCGGCGAACTTGGCAGCAAAATGGGCCTGACCGCTTCCCAGATCCGTCAGGACTTCAGCTGCTTCGGTGAATTCGGACAGCAGGGCTACGGGTATTCCGTAGAAAAGCTTTTGACGGAGATCTCCGCCATCCTGGGTGTAGAACTGGATTATCCCACCGTTCTTGTGGGTGTCGGAAACCTTGGCCGTGCCCTGGCCATCAACTTTGATTTCGCATCTATCGGCTACCGGCTGATGGCCGCCTTTGACGTGGATCCCGACCTGATCGGCACCACGCTCTCCGGTATCCCTATTTTGTCCATGGATGACATCGAGGATTATGTACGGGAGAATCATATTATTGCCGCTGTTCTCGCTGTTCCCCGGACCGTCACTCATGAAGTTACGCTTCATCTTCAGAATTGCGGCATCCGCGCTATCTGCAACTTCACCAACACCGATCTGGGACTGCAGAATACGGATATCCTCGTTGAGAATGTTCTGTTTTCCGACAGTTTCCTGACTCTCGGTTATTACCTTGCGGAGGAACTCCGGGCGGAGTCCTCCGATATACAGGAGGACACTCTTTGATTCGCAAACGCATTCTCGCCCTGCTTCTCGCTTTCGTGCTTATATCCGGCACAGCGGCTGTATGGGCTGCCGGCGGCGATTCCGGTGATCCGCTCGTCTCCCTGAGCTACCTGACAGAAACCTATATCCCCTCACTGCTTCAAAAGGCAGACAGCGCCGTAAACTCCGCTCTGGCGCCTGTCCGTGCCGGACTTTCCGGAAATTCTGCCGGATCGTTCGACACCGGAAGCAGCTTTGACGTATGGCTCGTCTCCGCCGGAGGCGGCGTCAGCATGCAGACCGGCTGCAGCGTGACGCTCCTCAGCGGTTCGGCCTCGCTGGAAATCTCCTCCGGTGCTGTGGTCGATGTCACCAACGGTGCCACGGCTTCTTCCGGTGCTCTGGCCCGGAACGTGCGTCTTCTCGGCGCGGAAAACTGCCGTGCCTATGTTTCTGCCGGTACCGGCGCTGTCCTTGCCGTCAGCGGCGGTTCCGTCTCCGGCGGCGAGGCGCTGAAACACTCCTTCACGGACATCCAGTATTCCAACTGGTTCTTCGTGGATGTCTCCGCCGCCCATGCCCGCGGACTCATCGACGGCATGTCCGCCTCGAGTTATGCCCCGGACGGGCAGCTTACCACGGCGCAGGCTGTCAAGCTTGCCGCCTGCCTGCATCAGCGTTACTACAAAGGCAGCGTCACTCTTGCCAACAGCAGCTCCGGCCGCTGGTATCAGAGTTATATCGATTATGCCGTTGCTAACGATATTCTGGACGAAGCCCCCTCCGAAACCGTCTGCAACGCCCCGATCAGCCGCTCCGATTTTGTGCGGATCTTCTACCGTGCCCTGCCCCGGAGCAATTATGCCGCCATCAACAGCATTGCCGACAACGCCATTCCCGATGTCTCCTTAAATGAAGCGAACGCCTCTGAAATATATACGTTTTATCGTGCCGGTATCCTCACCGGAAGCGACGATGCAGGCAGTTTCCTGCCCTCATCCAGCATCCGCCGCAGCGAAGTTGCCGCCATCCTCACCCGGATGTATGAGCCCGGCGCACGGAAAAGTGTCACTTTATCATGAGTACTATGTCTTCTGATGTTATAGCCGCTGTCGCCACAGGCAGCATGATCTCCGCCATCGGAATCGTTCGCCTGTCCGGCAGTAATACGATGGAGGTCATTGACCGGGTATTCTTTCCGCAGGACGGAAAGCCCATGTCCCTGCATCCGGACAGGAAGCTCGTCATGGGCCGTCTTCTGGACCGCAAAGGCCGTGTGCTGGATCTCTGTCTCTGTACGATTTCGCATGCGCCTCACAGCTACACCGGAGAAAACACAGCGGAGCTGCAGTGCCACGGTTCCCCCGTGGTTCTGCGCGAAGCACTGGAAACGCTGTTTGCTGCCGGTGCACGGCAGGCCGGGCCGGGTGAATTTACCCGGCGCGCTTTCCTGAACGGCTGTATGGACCTCACACAGGCAGAAGCGGTCATCGACCTCATCGAGGCGGAAACCGCAGAGGCCGCCGTCAATGCCGCCGGCCAGCTCGGCGGTGCCGTTCTGCGCAGAACCGATGCCATTTACCGGAACCTTGTCGATATTTCCGCACATTTTCATGCCGTTCTGGATTATCCGGATGAGGACATCGAGCCCTTCGCTCTGGAACAATATACCGATACGCTTGCGCAGGCCTCCGCGGAACTGCGCCGTTTATATGAGAGTTTCAGCCGCGGCCGCCATATGCGGAAGGGTGTTCCGACCGCCATTCTTGGTCGTCCCAATGCCGGAAAAAGCACTCTTTTGAACACACTGCTCGGCTATGAACGGGCAATCGTCACCGATATCCCCGGCACCACGCGCGACACCATCACGGAGTCCGTCGAGGTCGGCGGAGTTCTTCTCCGGCTGACTGATACGGCGGGTCTGCGGGATACTGCGGAAGCCGTGGAGGCGCTGGGTGTGGAACGCAGCCGTGAAACCGCGCGGCAGGCAGAGCTCGTCCTCCTGCTCATCGATCCCGGCGCCGCTGAGGATCCCGAAGAAGAACAGGCGCTGTGGGATGCTGTGCAGACCGCGCAGCATGTGATCGTTGTTCTCACGAAGTCGGATCTCTATCCTTCGCCGGAATCTCCTGTCATTCCTGCGGGGCTGCACGCAGACGCAGTCATCTCCCTGAGCGCTGCGGCGGGACAGGGCATGGATGCGCTGGAGAAGGCCGTTGCTGGACTCTATCCGCCCGGTTTTGCCCCGGCGGGTGAGATCCTGACCAACGCCCGACAGGCCGAGATCGTAGGCCGTGCCCTCGACGCCGTCGAGTGTGCGAGGCAGGCCATGGAAGACGGCATCACGCCTGACGCCGTCCTGACCGAGGCGGAAGCCGCCATGGAAGCCCTCGGCGAACTCACCGGACGAAGCCTCCGTGCCGATGTCACAGATCAAATTTTTTCCCGTTTTTGTGTAGGTAAATAAACCAACTGTAAAAAATACCCAAAGATTTGAAAAAAACGGGGAAAGATTTCGATGGATACCGCTTGATGACTTGAATCTCTTGTAGTATAATATTCATATTTATTTCCGGAAAACTCATACTGATTTATATTCAGTGTCGGCGGTCGGGAGAAAAATGATATTCCTCGGCCAAATAATGGAAAGGATGATGGCAACACTATGCACAAGTATGTCTATCTGTTCTCTGAGGGCAACGCGAATATGCGTGAACTGTTGGGTGGAAAGGGCGCCAACCTGGCCGAAATGACCAACATTGGCATGCCTGTTCCCCAGGGTTTCACCATCACCACAGAAGCCTGCACCCGGTACTATGAAGACGGCGAAATGATCGCTCCCGAAATCGAAGCCGAAATCTTCGAATACCTGGCTAAAATGGAAGAGATCTGCGGCAAGCGTTTCGGTGACAAGGACGCTCCTCTGCTCGTCTCTGTTCGTTCCGGCGCCCGCGCCTCCATGCCCGGTATGATGGATACCATCCTCAACCTCGGCATCAACGATGTCGTGGCCGAGACTCTCGCCAAGCAGAGCGGAAACGTTCGCTGGGCCTATGACAGCTACCGTCGTTTCATCACTATGTTCTCCGACGTTGCTATGGGTTATGACCGCCGTAAGTTTGAGGCTGTCATGGATGAACTCAAGGAAAAGCGCGGTGTCAAGTTCGATGCCGGCCTCATCGCGGAAGACATGATCGAGCTCGTCCGCCGCTATAAGATCATCTACAAGGAAGAATCC
>JAUMXS010000053.1:8409-8708 GCA_030528965.1 Eubacteriales bacterium | reverse complement strand
CGCTTTGACGATGAGAGAATGAAAGAAGCGGTATCCATTCTGCGGGAACTGTCCCGGAACCGGCAGGTCATCTGCTTTACCTGCCAGGGCCGGGAAGAACTGGTATAATCATCAAACAACAGGCCGGAAAGCATTGCTTTCCGGCCTGTTTTGTGTTATTGGGTTATGCTTTTTCGGCAGGACCGGCGGTATCGGCGCCGTCGCCCACCAGGTTCAGCTCTTTGGCAAAATCCTGGCGCATCTTGTATTTCAGAACCTTGCCGGCAGCATTCATGGGGAAGCTGTCCACAAAGCGGATG
>JAUMXS010000053.1:0-8399 GCA_030528965.1 Eubacteriales bacterium | reverse complement strand
ATTCGATATACCGGGGAACCTTGTGCCGGGCCATGCTTGCCTTGATATAGTCGGACATTTCAGCTTCCGTCATGGAGCCTGTTTCTTTCAGAATGATGCAGGCCATAATCTCCTCGCCGTACTGCTTGTCCGGCACGCCGATGACCTGAACATCCCGGACACCGGGATGGGTGTAGATGAATTCCTCGATCTCCTTGGGGTAGATGTTCTCACCGCCGCGGATGATCATATCCTTGAGTCGGCCGGTGATACGGAAATTACCCTCCGGCGTGCGGCAGGCAAGGTCGCCCGTGTGCAGCCAGCCGTCCGCATCGATCGCCGCCGCTGTCGCGCCGGGCATCTTGTAATACCCCTTCATGATATTATATCCGCGCGCGCAGAATTCGCCAATCTCGTTGTCCGGCAGTTCTTCACCCGTTTCCGGATCCACGATCCGGCATTCGATCTCCGGCAGCGCACGTCCGACCGTCGTGACGCGGACTTCCAGCGGATCGTCCGTACTGCTCATCGTGCAGCCCGGCGATGCCTCCGTCTGTCCGTATACGATCGTGATCTCGGACATATGCATCTTCTCCACCACGTCGCGCATGACCGCGATCGGGCAGGGCGAGCCGGCCATAATGCCCGTACGCATATAGGAAAAGTCTGTCTTGGGGAAGTCCTCGTGCTCCAGCAGCGCGATAAACATCGTCGGCACACCGTGGAATGCCGTGATGCGTTCCGCATTGATGCAGGCAAGCGCCGGCTTGGGGGAGAAATAGGGCAGCGGCAGGATCGTGCTTCCGTGCGTCATGCTGGCGGTCATCGCCAGTACCATGCCGAAACAATGGAACATCGGCACCTGGATCATCATGCGGTCCGCCGTGGAAAGATCCATGCGGTCACCGATGCACTTGCCGTTGTTTACAATATTATAATGCGTGAGCATAACTCCCTTCGGGAATCCCGTCGTGCCGGAGGTATACTGCATATTCGCAACGTCGTGACTGTTCACGGCCGCCGCACGGCGGCGTACCTCTTCGATCGAGGTCTCGGAGGCTCTTTCCAGCGCCTCTTCCCATGTCATCGCACCCGGCATGGAAAAGCCCACCGTGATGACATTCCGCAAAAACGGCAGACGCTTCGAGCGCAGAGGCCGCCCCGGCTCACGCTTCGCCAGTTCCGGACACAGTTCCCGAATGATGCCCGCGTAATCCGAATCGCGGTAGTTCTCGATCATCACCAGCGTATGTGTATCCGACTGACGCAGCAGATATTCCGCTTCCGCGATCTTGTACGCCGTGTTTACCGTCACAAGCACCGCGCCGATCTTCGTCGTCGCCCAGAACGCAATGTACCACTGCGGCACATTCGTCGCCCAGACCGAAACTTTATCGCCCGCCTTCACGCCCAGACTGATGAGCGAACGCGCAAAACGATCCACATCGTCACGGAACTGCGAATAGGTACGGGTATAATCCAGCGTCGTGTACTTAATGGCATACTGATCCGGGAATTCCTCGACCATACGGTCAAGCACCCGGGAGAAAGTCATGTCAACGAGCGAATCTTTCTTCCAGACATACATTCCGTCGCCCCGGCGGCTGCGGTACAGAGTCCGCTCTGCGCGGGCCAGCGAGTCGAACCGGCTCATGTATCCGGCAAAATGCGGGAAAATGATATCCGGATCGTTCAGCTCTTCACACCAGGTCGGATCCCATTCCAGAGACAGAAATCCGTCATAGTTCACCGAACGCAGCGCATTGAGCATCTCCGCGATGGGGAGCGTTCCCTCGCCCACCAGCACGCTCACCGTCTGACCGTCCACTATCTCCGAATCCTTGAGATGCACATGCCGCACATACGCTCCCAGATTCGTAATGGTCTGCTCGGCGCTTTCGCCGTGCAGACGATAGGGGTGCTGCATATCCCAAAGCGCCGCCAGATTGTCGCTCGCGAACCAGTTCAGCAGTTCGCGCAGGCGGCCCGTGTCGGCATACAGACCGCAGGTCTCCATGAGGAGCGTCACGCCCAGCCGCTCCGCCTCAGGCAGAGCCTGCTCGAGAGCGGCGATGACCGCCGCATCCTCTTCTTCGGGCGTCAGTCCCGGCACCTGATCCGCCGTGAGACGAAGGCACGGAACACCCAG
The DNA here is from genome assembly GCA_030528965.1 of Eubacteriales bacterium. Taxonomy (GTDB): domain Bacteria; phylum Bacillota; class Clostridia; order Oscillospirales; family Oscillospiraceae; genus JAUMXS01. The sequence goes on along the minus strand of JAUMXS010000053.1, from coordinate 6,271 downwards.
CCGTGCGCAGGCTTCCAGCCGGCGCTCGATCCCGGCAAGCATCTCCTCCCGACGCGCAGGATCCGCCATATTGCCGCGTACATCCACGCAGGGAATACTCAGTTCCAGATCAATGAGCTGACGCCGTACCGACAGCGCCGCATTCCGATCCAGCGGTCCGCCCGCACGGGTGAAAGACTCCATCTCCCCGTCATGCAGTTCGATGCCCAGAAACCCGTATTCCTTTGCCATGCGGCAGTAATCGTCCCAGCTCCGGCTCTCCCAGCCGTTGGTCGAAAACGAGAGTTTCATCCGTTCTCCCTCTCTTCATATGCGATCTTGTTGATCGCATCCAGATACGCCCGGATCGAAGCGCCGATGACGTCCGTCGAGACACCCTGTCCGGAGTACAGCCGTCCCCCGTGGCGCAGCTTCACCAGTGTTGAACCCATGGCCTCACGGCCTTCGGTCACCGCACTGATCTGGAAGTCATCCAGCTCATAATGCCGTCCCACGGCCTGCTCCACCGCCAGAAATGCCGCATCGACAGGACCGTCGCCGCCCACAAGACCGTGACGCTGTTCGCCGTCCTTCTCCAGCACGATATTGGCCGTGGCCTGAATGATATTGCCCGAATTGATCACATAACTGATCAGTTTATACGTCGCCGGGACCTGCAGCGCCGCGCCCGCCACAATGGCATCCAGTTCACGCGCACCGACCGTCTTTTTCCGGGCAATACGCAGAAAAGCTTCATGTACGCGCGGCAGATCCTCGTTCCCCAGCTCATAGCCCAGACGATCCAGCACCCGTTCCAGCTCCTCCGGAGAGGTGCTGCCGTCCAGCGCCAGTTCTTCCGTCAGCTGACCGAGGCCGCCGTCAAATGCGTATCCGCCGCCGGGTTCGCCGCTCGTGAGCCAGGTCATGCGGCCCACCGCACGCGCCAGACCCGTCATATCCAGTCCCGTCCGGACTTCCAGCGTATCGCCGCGCGCACGGAATATCGCCGCCAGCGATTCTATCGTCGGCAGACCCGTACCGCTCACCGAACATTTCACCTGTCCGACACCTTCCGCCACAGCGGCCATCGCACACGCCGCCGCCATCGACAGTGCATCCGAACACTGGACCGAGAGCGTCGCCTCTTTCAAAGCGGGAACACGTTCATACAGCCGGCGAATAAAGTCCGCCTGCTCGTTCGGCAGCAAAAGCCCCGCCGAATCGCTGATGTTCACCGTTCCGGCGCCGGCTTCCAGAGCCGTTTCCACCGCCGAGCACAAATAATCAAAATCGGCACGCGTCGCATCCTCCGCGGAGAACTCCACGTCGGGGCACAGGGCCGCCGCCGCACTCACCAGTTCCGTGATCCGCGTGAGAAGCTGGGCCGGTTTCGCATGACACATATATTCCATCTGCACCGGAGACACCGGTACACAGACCAGCAGACGCGGCTTGACTGCCGCACTCACCGCGCTCCATGCTTTCTCCACGCCTTCGACCGTCAATCCGGTCGGCACCGAAAGCACACTGCGCCGCGCGAGCGTCGCCGCCGTACGTACCAAAAGAACGTCGCTGCGGTCATCTCCCAGCGGCGGAAATTCTATAACATCCACGCCAAGCCCGTCCAGCTCGCGCGCCAGCTCCAGCCGTTCCTTGAAGTTCAGGGACTATTCCACCCCCATCGCCGCCGAGCGCATCGTCATGTCCGCTATCCGGATCCCTCTCATCGTTGTCCGCTCCTTTCGTTCTTCCTCTTTTCTCAAAGTATCCCGGGAGTCTTTCGGCTTTCTGCTGTATGCCCTCTTTCGGGCAAAACAAAAAGCGCCCCACCCCCAGTTCCGGGGGAGAGACGCAAACTATCTTGCGCGGTACCACTCTCCTTGCCGCTTTTCGCGGCCGCTCACGGGACTCTGTCAAGTCCTCCGCCATGATAACGGGGCGTGCCGGGATCCCCTACTTCTTCGTTCAGGGAACCTGCTCCGGAATGAGACCGCCGCCGCCCATACGTACCGGCTCACAGCTGCCGCCGGCTCTCTGTAACGTCTGTATGCGGGACGTAATTCCTTCTGCGCATTTTTCCTTGGTGGTATGTCGTCAGTATAACGGCACGTTTCCTTCCTGTCAAGCGTCTTTTCCGGTAAAATTCCGTTCCCGCTCCCGGAAGAATTTCGTATATTCCAACCAATTATGCGCCCGTTTTGCCGAAAGCCGCCTCTTTCATACAGCCTTCGCACGGGCGCACGGACTCTCCCGGGCTTTCTGCACCCGGGAAAAGCTTGTTTTCTTTTCTTTTTTAATAATCTCTGCGCCGGCGCGATGTACGCTTTTCCGCGTAGAGCTTGTTTCCCGACATACGGCTGTCGGAATCCTGCATAAAGTGCTTAAGCTTATCCTCGAAGCTCAGCTCAGCGGGCGGGGTCGGAGCACGGTAATTCCCACGATTCCCTCCACGCGGACGCTGCTGTTGCTGCTGTTCTCCGGGCGCAGGCTCCTCCGCCCGCTTGATCGACAGATTGACTTTTCCGCCTTCGCCCAGACCGATCACTTTGACCTTGACCATCTGGCCTTCCGTCAGGCAATCATGCACATCATTGACATAGCCGCGTGCTATTTCCGAAATGTGGACCAACCCGTTTCCTCCCATGGGCAGGGCCACAAATGCGCCAAACCGTGTAATTCCGGTTACTTTTCCCTCAAATACTGCTCCCACTTCCAGCTGCTGCATGTTCTGTTCTTTCCTCGCTATAATCACAGTTTCCGGTCTATTGAATCCGTACCTCCGTACCGGCTCCTCTGTTCACCGGCCGGGTCATCGGTATCAACCACCCACGTCGTAAAAAATCTTCTCTCCCGGATAGACCAGGCCCAGCTTCGACCGGGCTATGTCCTCTATGGTCTCGTCGTCCTCGGCATGCGTGATCTGATATTCCAGCTCAGCATTCTTCGCCGCTGCCGCATTGACCGCAGCCTGCAGATCTTCCTGCGCAAGCCGCGCCTCCTCCACCTGGGTCCGAACCGACACGATGCCGATGCAGGCGTATACGACCAGCGCCAAAATGACGACCCTGACCAGTATGCCGCTTCTCTTCAGCTTCATGACTTCGCCCCTTTCTCCCGGGTCTTTTTCGCCCTTCTTCGGACGATGATTCTTTGCGCCGCTCCATTTTATACCATTTTTTTAACTTTGGGAAGCCCTTTTTGAAAATATCCGCGATTTTATTTCCGCCTTTTTTCAGCTTTCTCAGCACAAACCGTATGACACGTTCCAGTTTACTGCATAAAAATTCCAATCCCTTCCGTACGATCGGGCTAAGAACGCCCATATAGAGCCCTCCTCCCAGCACCGCCGCCAGCAGACTGTAGATCCGCACTCCGTCCGCCCCGGCCTGCGCCAGCATGAACAGTGCGGCCAATACGCAGCCCCAAAACAGCCCATCCCATACCGCCGCAAAGCCCAGCTTTCGCCGCGGCATACGGAATACATCATATAAAAGGCCCAGGCCGCCGCCCGACAGCAGCGCGGCCGCCGCCTGTTCAATCTGCCCAACTATCGGGTTTTCCATATCGCTTTACCGAAACAACCGGCTCCAGAAACCGCCCGTCGGCTCCGTTTCTTCATAGCACAGCTCCGTCACATGCCCCTCCACGCTCAGCTCCCCGACGTCCAGACTCAGCCGCCCGATGTGCAGTTCCTCGCCCCGGACGATCAGTTCGCCCATACTCGTGTCCATCGCGATCTCTCCCTCGTCAAAACGCGATACTTCCTTCACTCCCGATACCAGCAGCCGCCGACGCCCCTCCAATATGATATTGTGCGGCGCAGTCTGTACCGTCATCGACTTTTCTTCATATGCCATCCCGTTTTCCCTCCCGTCAGTCCATCGTGGTACAGGGTATGCCCGTCCCGCGTGAATCATGACCCCTAAAATATTCCTCTTTATCTCTTGACAGGCAGGGGAGCACTGTGTTATCTTAGCTGTACTAGCAGTATTAATACAGTTAAGACGCAAGAAGTGGAGGTGCGAGTGATATGGTCAATATCGACTTCCGGAATCCTCGGGCCATATACGAACAAGTCAAGGACAATTACCGACGACAGATCGTCGCAGGTGTACTCTCTCCGGGTGACCGGATGCCGTCGGTGCGTGAACTCGCGGGGCAGTTGGCGATCAACCCCAACACGATCCAGCGGGCTTACCGGGAACTCGAGCAGGAGGGCTATCTCTACTCCGTCCCGGGAAAAGGCAGTTTTGTCAGCGATCGTCGTGACGCGAGCGACGTACATCGTGAGGAACTGCTTTCGAAGCTGGACTCTGTTCTTGAGGAGCTCTTTTATCTGGGAATGGATATCCCCGAACTCCTGACCCGCGCAGAATCGATCAGAAAAAAGGAGGGCGGCGAGAGATGATCCGCACGGAAAATGTTGTCAAAACCTTTGAAGGCTTCCGGGCTCTGGACGGTTTGTCCCTGAACGTCCCGCATGGTGCGGTGTACGGTCTGGTCGGGCCGAACGGCGCCGGAAAAACCACCATCATCCGTCATATTACAGGCGTTTATCGCCCCGATTCCGGTAAGATCCTCGTGGACGGCGAACCGGTCTGGGAAAACCCCGCCGTCAAAAAGCGTATTGCTTATATCCCGGATGACATCTTCTATTTCTCCCAGGCTTCCATCCGCGATATGATGCGATTTTATAAAGGAACTTACGGTTCCGTGGACATGGAGCGTTACGCAAAGCTCCGTGAGGTTTTCAGTCTGAACGAAAAACAGCCCCTTCGCCGCATGAGCCGCGGCATGCAGAAACAGGCGGCTTTCTGGCTCGCCATGAGCCTCCGGCCGGATATTCTCATCCTCGACGAGCCTGTTGACGGTCTCGACCCCGTCATGCGCCGTCAGGTCTGGAGCATCCTGCTCGCCGACGCCGCCGAGTACGGCACGACCGTGCTCGTATCCTCTCACAACCTGCGTGAGCTGGAGGACGTCTGCGACCATGTGGGCATTATCAACCACGGAAAAGTCCTGCTCGAACGCAGTCTCTCCGAACTCCAGGACAACGTCGTCAAGGTCCAGTTCGTTCCGGGCGAAAAGACCGAACTTCCGACCGGGCCGGAGATCCTCCACGAAAGCGGCACCGGACGCCTGCGTACACTTATCGTCCGCGGGCAGGCCGAGGAGGTCACCAATGCCTTTGCCGCCCTCTCTCCGGTATTTATGGACGTACTGCCCCTGACACTGGAGGAGATCTTCATCTATGAACTGGGAGGTGTCGATTATGCGGCAAAAGATATCGTACTTTAACAAAAATCTCTATCGGCATACGCTTGTACGCTTCTGGCCCATCTGGGCTGCCTACTTCTGCGTATGGCTCTTCCCGCTTCTGGGTGTGCCCGATTCCCTGCACCACATGAATGAGCTGTCCGACATCACGCGCTTTCTTCAGTATTCGCTTCCTTCCAGTCTCTATCAGATCGGCATCCTAACCAGTTTCATTTTCGCGGCCTTCGCGGCCATGGCGGTTTTCAGCCATCTTTACACAATCCGCAGCGCGGGCGCTTTCGGGGCACTCCCCCTGCGCCGCGAATGCGTCTTTCTCACACAGACCGCCGCCGGTCTCACCGCATTCTGGGCCGTCAACATCCTCGGGCTCTGCCTGTACTGCGTCGTTATCGGCGCTTACGGTCATCTCTCCCTGTTCCTGCCCTCTGCCATGCATCTGTTTGCGCAGTTTTGTCTCCTCAATCTGCTCTTCTTCGGCTTCGCCGTCCTCTGCGCGCAGCTCACCGGTCATGTCCTCGTCCTGCCCGTCGTCTATGTGGTCCTCCTCTTCACCGTCATCGTAGTGGAGACCATCGTACGGCAGCTCCTGTCGGATATCCTTTTCGGCTTCCTCTCCTCGGGCAGCCGTCTGGACTTTCTCTCTCCGGTCGTGAAACTGCTGAGCACCACCGGCTGGCGCCCGGTTTATGCGGATGAATACCGGACCTTCCTCAATGTCGAATTTACCGGCTGGGAATATCTCGCGGGCTATGCCGCCGCCGGTCTTGTGTTTCTGCTGCTGGGGCTTTGCCTCTCCCGCCGCCGCCGGATGGAGAGCGCGGGAGACGTCGTTGCCGTGCGGCCTCTGCGTCCCGTGTTCAAATATTGTCTCGCCGCCGGCTGCGCACTCGTACTCTGCGTCCTGCTTCTGGAGATCCTGTTCTATCAGTCGCTCGGCACCGACCTGCTGCTCCGCATCATTCTCCTGCTCCTGCTCGGCGCTTTCATCGGATACTTCACCGCACAGATGCTCCTG
>JAUMXS010000052.1 GCA_030528965.1 Eubacteriales bacterium | reverse complement strand
TTCACCCTCAACACCCAGTTCTTTGGGACTGGCTCCGGTGGCAAGAACGATCGTTTTTCCGTACAGCGCACCCTCGCTGGTCACGACTTTTTTAATTTCACCGGAAAGGGAAACGCTCGTCACTTCCGTTATCTGGGTCCGGACACCGAATTTTTCTGCGCCGCGGCGCATCTTTTCTCCCAGTTCAAAACCATCCACGCTCTCTTCGAAGCCCGGATAGTTTTCGATCTTATCGGTAAGAGCCATCTGGCCGCCTGCCGACAGTTTCTCCAATACCACGGTATCGAGGCCCGCTCTCGCGGCATACAGCGCCGCCGTGTATCCGGCGGGGCCTCCGCCGATAACGATCATATCGTGAACGTGTTCCGACACGTCATTCTTTTCTCTCCACCCGCTCATGTTCTCATCGAGAAAGTTCTCCAACTGTGCCTTCGATTCCGGGGCCACGATGGAGCCGAGCAGTTCGCTGTTCCGATAGAGCAGCAGTGTGGGTACGAGTTCGATCTTCTCCGCAAGGGCAAGCTGGGTCTCATCATCGATGTTGAGCTGTCCGATCAGCAGAGTATCCTCGTATTCTCTGGCCATCTGTGCCAGCGCCGGGGCAAGGCGGCGGCAATATGAACACCAGGGTGCCCAGAACTCTACAAGAACCGGTTTATCCGACTCCCGGATCGTTTTTCTGTAAAGTTCCGCATTCATCTGTAAAACTGCCATGTCTCAAGCCTCATTTCTTTTTGCCTTAGTATGCCCGGTTTTCTTTTTCATCTGTATGTACATACGCATGATCTCATATTACAGTCGGGCGCATCATCGCAGCATAATACTCTTCCGCATCATCTTCCGCCTTTTGAAAAAGCCCGCCGCGGTCTTATGCGGCGGGTTTTTCCCGGACAATACGCAGAGATTAATAGTTTTCTGCGTTAATCTCGAAGAAGTTGCGGGAATACAGGCAGGTCGGGCAGACTTCCGGTGCTGCGGTACCGACCACGATGTGGCCGCAGTTACGGCATTCCCAAACCTTGACTTCGCTCTTCGCAAAGACTTCCGCCATCTCCACATTCTTCAGAAGGGCGCGGTAGCGCTCCTCATGATGCTTTTCAATTGCGGCAACCATCCGGAACTTGGCGGCCAGTTCGGGGAAGCCTTCGGCCTCCGCGGTCTTGGCAAAGCCGTCGTACATATCCGTCCACTCATAATTCTCGCCTTCAGCGGCATGGAGCAGGTTCTCGGCGGTATTGCCAATGCCGGACAGTTCCTTGAACCACATCTTGGCATGCTCTCGCTCGTTTTCGGCAGTCTTCAGAAACAGGGCCGCGATCTGTTCATAGCCCTCACCCTGGGCAACCGAGGCAAAATAGGTGTATTTATTCCGGGCCTGAGATTCTCCGGCGAAAGCTGCCTCCAGATTCTTTTCCGTCTGGGTGCCCGCATATTTTCCCGCACCACCTTCAACAGGGGCGGCAGGCTCTTCAATCTTCACAAAAGATTTTGCCGACTGCTTGCAGATCGGGCATTTGAAACCGGCGGGCAGAGGTCCTTCATGAACATAACCGCAAACTTTGCACTTCCATTTTTCCATTATAACGATCTCCTTCCCGTTTTTTCAGCTTAATTCAAAAGGCTTTGTTATTCCGTTTATAAACACGCCGTTCCGGCCGCAAAAAATGCCATCCACAGCGGGTTTACACGCCTTTCAGTATAGTCATCTTTTCCTCATCTGTCAATAAAAAGCCTGTGTCACTCTGCAGCGCGGATCTAAAAAAGAGCCTTTAAAATACTGCCGGGGAAGCCGTTTGGGAAGCAGAAAAACTATTCCATTTTGATGCAGACTGTGATATACTAATATGAAATATTATAAGGATGCGAAGGCCCATTTCATGGAAAGGCGGTGAATGACATGCGGAGAAAAAAACAGCTTCTAGTCGGGGTCCTCGCTGTCATTCTCCTGATGCTTTCCGGCTGTTTCGGTGTTGCTCTGGAGGAACTCTACAGTCTTCCGGAACCGGCCGTGGAATATCTCCAGCTTCAGTCGCTGATCGATGCAGAGATCGCCGGCGGCTGCGAGTACGCGGCTCCCATCGGCGGCAGTTATCGGCAATCCGTTCAGCTCATCGACCTTGACAACGATGATACGGACGAAGCCTTTGCCTTTCTTCGTGACGCCGACCAGAATCTTCGTATTTGCGTGTACTGTGCCACCGACGGCGTCTATTCCCAAACGCTGGTGATCGAAGGCCACGGCACCTCTATCAGCAGTGTAGAATATGCCGACCTGACCGGAAGCGGCGTGAGCGAGCTCCTTGTCTCCTGGCAAATCGGATCCGGTCTGCGTATGCTCTGTGTCTATTCCATGGAGGGCTGGGGCGGCAATCAGCTGCTCACCGTTGACTGCACCGAATTTACTGTCTGTGACATGGATGTCAGCGGAAATGTCGAACTTCTTGCCATCCGCTTTGACGCCGCCGAGGGAGGCGTCGTCGATATGTTTTCATTCTCCGGGAACGGAGAAGCGATTCTCTCGTCTGCGCTCTTTTCCACCGGGGTACGCTCCATTGAACGGATCCGCATCGGCACACTTGCCGAAGATATGCCCGTTCTTTATATTGAATCCAAATATGAGGAAGGCTGGCTCGTCACCGACCTGTTCGTAAGCCGCCGCGGCCGACTCAAAAATCTCTCGCAGGATATGAACTCCGGCATTTCCAATACTCTCCGTCGGGATAACATTTACTGTTTTGATGTGGACGATGACAATTACATTGAGATACCCGTTCCCGTTTCTCTGTATCCGCAGTCAGACGGCGCCTCCCATGCCGCGATCACCTGGTACGGATATGACAGTGCCGGTATACGCACGCCGGACGTATCGACTTACCATAACCAATCTGACGGCTGGTATCTCCTGCTGAAGGAAAGCTGGCGCGAAAACCTGAGTGTACGTCGGGAAGAGGGTGCCTCCGGAGAACGGGCAGTCATTCTGTCCACTGCGGATCCGCAAACCGACGAGATCCGCGATTTCCTTGCCATTTATACCCTTACCGGTGAAAACCGCCGGGAACGTGCTCAGCTCCACGGTCGATTCTTGCTCCGGGATGAAAGCACGACTCTCTATGCTGCCAAGATACTCTACACCTCCGACGCCCCCAATGACCCGAATGCTTTCACGGCGGAGGATGTCAAAGCCAATTTCCGACTCATTTATTCCGAATGGATGACAAGCCTGACAAATTAACTCATCCCGCCGCCCCGCTTATGCTTGTCCGGTCAGAAAGGAAACGTATTCTGTGAAAAAAATTCTGGTTCTCGAAGATGAAGCCAGCATCCGAAGCTTTGTGGTCATTAACCTTCGCCGTTCCGGCTATGAACCCATCGAAGCCGAAACCGGTGAACAAGCCCTTGAGCTTATCGAATCCGACCCGGATATTCTTCTGGCTCTTCTGGACGTCATGCTGCCCGGTATCGACGGGTTTGAGGTCTGCCGTCGAATCCGCGCCGCCGGTTCCCGCATGGGCATCATCATGCTCACCGCAAAAAGTCAGGAAATGGATAAAGTCACCGGTCTTATGACCGGAGCCGATGACTATGTGACCAAACCTTTCTCTCCCGCGGAACTGCTCGCACGTGTCGATGCGCTGAGTCGTCGGCTTGATGCCGAGCCCGTTACGGAACAGCCGCCGGATGAACTCAAAAACGGTCCCTTCCGCCTGAACACCCGCAATCGCACACTGGAAAAGAACGGCGAGCGTATCCGCCTTACGCAGATCGAATACGCACTGATGCTTTATTTCATGGCCAATCCCGGAAAAGCCCTGTCCCGTGAGGATATTCTCAGTGAAGTCTGGGGAAAGGACTATTACGGCGACCTCAAAGTCGTAGACGTTAACATACGCCGCCTGCGCATCAAAATCGAGGATGATCCCACTGCCCCTATCTACATCACCACTTTGTGGGGCTTCGGCTATAAATGGGGCTTTTGAGTCTGTGATCATCCGGATCCCCTGAGGGAGGTGAGTTTGGATTGCGATTTCGAAGTATAAAAACACGCTGGCTGTTCATCGGGGTCGGCGTTGTCCTCACGCTGACCTTGCTCGCTGTTGTAGCTTTCTCGTTTTCTGTCCACGGCTACTATTACAGCTCCATGCGTGCTTCTCTGGAATCCAAAGCCAAAACCGCTTCCGAATTCTTCACCAGCTATGTATCCCGCACATACGCGGAGTACTATCAAAGCGCACATCAATATACGCAGGAATTTGAAGACCGCGACGTGCTGGAACTGCAGTTTCTGAACACCAGCGGACGCGTTGAGATATCCTCCTACGGTATCAGCGCCGATCCCGTTCCCAACACCTCCGATGTACAGGAGGCCCTGCAGACCGGCGAAATCAGTTATTGGTGCGGCAAACGCAACACCACCGGCGAACGAATCATGGCCGTTTCTGCGCCTCTTTTGTATTCCGACGGCAGCGTCGTCGGCGTCATGCGCTATATCACAAGTACGCACCTTCTGGACAGACAGATCCGCATTTCCTCCGGCGTGGCCGCCTGTGTGGGACTGGCTGTTACTCTTCTGGTCCTGCTTTCGAACCTTTACTTTATACGCACGATCATCGATCCCATACGTTCCCTCACCGGTGTGGCCCGCCGTATTGCCGAAGGAAGTTACGGCATTCAGCTCGAAAAGAAATATGACGACGAGATTGGTGAACTCATCGATACGATCAATGAGATGTCTGAAAAAATCAGCCGTGCGGACAAAATGCAGACGGAATTCGTCTCCAGCGTATCCCATGAACTGCGCACGCCGCTCACCGCTATCAAAGGCTGGAGCGAAACACTTGCCTATGACGAGACTATTCAGGGCGATTCGAGGCGCGGACTGGAGATCATCTCCGGCGAAACGGCCCGTCTCACCAAGATGGTCGAAGAATTGCTGGAATTCACCCGGCTGCAGGACGGGCGCTTTACCCTCAGCATGGAAACCATCGATTTGCGGGCGGTTCTGGAAGATTCCCTCGCAACCTATGCCGAATTGTTCCGCCGTGCCGGGATCATGCTGGAATACAGGCCTCCGCGTGAGGCTGTTCTGCCCGTTGTGGGCGATGCCCAGCGACTGAAACAGGTATTCCTCAACCTTCTTGACAATGCCTCCAAATACGGACGGGACAGCAAACGCATCGATGTTTCCCTTTCCCGCGGATTGGGAAGCGTGATCGTTTCTTTCCGGGATTATGGTCCGGGAATCCCCCCGAATGAGCTTCCGCATGTCAAGGAACGTTTTTACAAAGGATCCTCCCGCGAACGCGGAAGCGGCATCGGGCTTGCCGTCTGTGACGAGATCGTCACCCGTCATAAAGGCACTCTCACGCTGTCCAATGCCTCCGGCGGCGGACTGCTTGTCAGCGTCCGCATCCCGCTGCGCCCGTAATATCACAGATACTCACTACACTTTTTATATACTTTTATTCTCAGTAAGGAGATCAAACCGGAATGGCAGAAAAAGAAACCGTCTGTTTCCGTACCAGTATCGGCGGACAAGCCCTTATGGAAGGCATCCTTATGCGCGGTGTCGACCGGCAGGCTATCGTATGCCGCGGCGACGGAAACGGCTTTGTGACAAAGGTAGAAGAACTCAAACTCGTCAAGGAAAAATATCCTTTTCTGGGTCTTCCTTTCATTCGCGGCGTTGTAAACTTTCTGGATTCGATGATCAAGGGCGTTTCGGCTCTCATGTGGTCTGCGGAACAGCTTCCGGAGGATGAGCAGGGCGAACCCGACAAGCTGGATCTATGGCTGCAGAAGCACTTCCCGGACGACCGGGCGGAAAAGCTCATCATCCTTGTTTCTGTTGCTCTCGGCATTTTGCTGGCTGTGGGATTATTTGCGGTCCTTCCGACGCTGCTTGCCGGGCTGCTTAACAAGCTGGTTCCGCTCCATATTTTCCGCGGTCTTGCGGAAGGAGTCTTCAGACTGGTCATTTTCCTTTCATATCTTTGGCTCTGCTCGCGCCTGCCGGATATTCGGCGCGTCTGGATGTATCACGGCGCGGAGCATAAGACCATTTTCTGCTATGAACACGGAAAAGAACTGACCGTCGAAAATGCCAGAACCGAATCCCGATTCCATCCCCGGTGCGGCACCAGTTTTTTGTTCCTCGTCGTTTTTGTGAGCATCGTTGTATTCTCTCTCATCACCACGGAGAGCACGCTGGAGCGTCTGGGCCTGCATCTGCTGCTCCTGCCGATCATCGTGGGCATCAGTTACGAGCTTATCAAGCTGGCCGGAAGATATGACAATGCGTTCACACGTATCATTTCCGCCCCGGGCAAAGCCCTCCAGCACCTGACTACCGCCGAACCCAACGACGAAATGCTGGAAATCGCCATCACGGCGCTGAAGCTTGTTCTTCCCAATGCCCCCGGCAGTGATTCCTGGTGACAGGGCATTCGAAAGGATAAAAGCTTTTGGCTAAGACTTATAATGATCTGTATTTACACGTCCGGCGCTCTCTGCGGGATGCCGGTGTGGAGGCTCATGCTTTGGAAGCGCGTCTCCTCGTCGCCTATGCCGCTGAAAAGAGGATGGAAACGCTGCTCTGTGAGCTTCGTCTCTATACGACCGATGAGATCGCTGAGCGCGTGGAGGAACTGTTAAACCGCAGACTTGCGGGTGAACCGGCTGCCTATATTACAAAAAGCTGGGAGTTTTTCGGGCTTCCTTTCTATGTGAACCCCTCCGTTCTCATTCCCCGGATGGACACGGAACTGCTTGTACAAACCGCACTGGAGTGCCTGCAGGGGCGTGAAACGGGCGCCCGGATCCTGGACCTCTGCGCAGGCAGCGGCTGTGTTGGCTGTGCTCTGGCCCATTCTCTGCCCAGCGCAAACGTTGTCCTCGCAGATATCAGCAAGGAAGCGTTGATCGTCTGTCAGAAAAACATCGAGCTCAACCATCTTGAGAATCGTATAAGCTGTCTTGAAACAGACGCTCTGCAGCCTCCTTCCGTGCAGCTGGGAAGCTTTGATCTGATCGTATCCAATCCTCCCTATATTGCAACGGAAGAACTCAGGGAGCTTGATGTGTCCGTGCGAGATTATGAACCGCATCTGGCTCTGGACGGCGGCGAGGATGGACTGCGGTTTTACCGGGCCATTCTTTCAAACTGGCTGCCCCTTCTGCGCAACGGCGGACATATTCTGTTTGAAGTAGGTGAAACGCAGGCCGAGGACGTGCGAAGGCTCATGCTCCTTGCCGGTCTGCACGGGACAGCATGTTTTCGTGACACAGGGGATATAGATCGTGTTGTTGCAGGCAAGCGATAGGTCTATGATCTTGCAGCCTATGCTGCTCATTACTTTGTAAAAGAATTTTTTAAATACAAGAGGTTTCTGTTATGGCTGAGAAGAAAAAAGCTCCGACGACTCCGGTTGGTCCCGCTACCGATAAGAAAAAAGCTCTGGAAACTGCGCTGGCACAGATCGAAAAGAATTTTGGCAAAGGCGCCATCATGCGTCTTGGTGACGATTTGCCCGTCAATGTAGAGTCCATTTCCACAGGTTCGCTCTCTCTGGACCTTGCGCTGGGAATCGGCGGCGTACCCCGCGGACGCATCGTAGAGATCTACGGTCCCGAGTCCTGCGGTAAGACCACGCTGGCTCTGCATGTCGTTGCTTCTGCCCAGAAGGGCGGCGGTGAGGCTGCTTACATCGACGTGGAACACGCTTTGGAGCCGGCATATGCCCGTGCTTTGGGCGTTGACATTGACAATCTCCTGATCAGCCAGCCGGACACCGGCGAACAGGCTTTGGAGATCACCGAACAGCTCGTGCGCTCCGGCGCCATTGACGTCGTTGTCATCGACTCCGTCGCGGCGCTGCTTCCGCGCAGCGAACTGGAAGGCGAAATGGGCGATTCCTCCGTGGGCGTCATTGCGCGTCTTATGTCCCAGGCTCTGCGCAAGCTGGCCGGTGTTGTCTCCAAAACCGGCTGTATTGTCATTTTCATCAACCAGCTGCGCGAGAAGATCGGCGTGATGTACGGCAATCCAGAGACGACCCCCGGCGGACGTGCTCTGAAGTATTTTGCTTCAGTTCGCATCGATATGCGCCGTGTCGAAACACTGAAGACCGGCTCCGAGATGATCGGCAACCGCACTCGGGCTAAAGTCATCAAGAACAAGGTCGCGCCTCCTTTCAAGGAGTGTGAATTCGATATTCTCTATGGTCAGGGCATCTCCCGAGTGGGAGAGATCATCGATCTGGGCGTCAAACTGGAGCTGATCGATAAGGCCGGCGCGTGGTTTACGGTCAATGACACGCGTCTTCAGGGCCGTGACAGTGTTCGGGAGTATCTGGAAAGCAATCCGGAGGTCATGGACCAGCTGGAAGCTGCCATTCGCGAAAATGCGCATAAGCTGATGACTCCGCACGCGCGGCGTGCCGCGATCGCGGCAGGCCGGGCAGTAGATATCACGGCTGATGATTTCGAAGGCTGAAAAATCGCAGAACAGCACAGAAGGCACTGCGAAGCAGCGCGCCCTGCGCATGCTGGACAAACGGGATTATGCGTGCTTAGAGCTTCTGGAAAAGCTCGTGGAAAAGGGTGAATCCCGGGAAGATGCCGAGGCCGCAGTAGAGCGGCTCACGGAGCTTGGATTTTTAAATGACAGGCGCTATGCCGGGCTGGTAGCCCGGCATTACGCCGCTAAAGGCTGCGGCCGTAAACGAATCGAGTCAGAACTGTTTCGGCGGCGTGTTCCGCGGGAACTGTGGGACGAAGCACTGGAAGAGGTTCCGCCTTCGGACGATGTGCTGGACACACTTCTGC